>NZ_JAMXSM010000001.1:0-227286 GCF_026131665.1 Anaerococcus sp. NML200574
GAATTTAGAAGTTTAAATCAACTAAAATTAGAACTATCAGAGTATGTTTACTGGTACAACAACCTAAGGATCCATGGATCCTTAGGTTACTTGCCACCAGTTAAATATAGACATTTAAGATTAAATATATATTATTAGTTAATCTTAAATTAGTACGTTCGATTTTAGATTGTACAAATAGGTGTTGACAATCCAGGGCGTTTATGCCGGAAACATAGTGCGGGAGCACGAATGAGTTTGCGTAGCAAACGGGTTTCCGTCCGATGAGGGAACGTGCGAAACGTTCCCTAGGGATTCCCCCTTGAGACGAAGATTCAATAGCAAATGGATATAATTTATTAAAATATTAAATTACGAAGAATTAAAGTAAATAATAACCATTCATTAAAAAAAATACTTTTATCTTGGATAAAAAAAAGAGGATTTTTAGGGGGAAGCCCCCTAAAATCCCTTATCTAAGACTATCAAAATCAATACTTTCCTGCTCACCAGTCTTCATATTTCTAACTGTGATGGTTTTGTTTTCTCTTTCTTCTCCACCTATTATATAGGCGTATTTTACCCCTATCTTATCAGCGTAAGAAAATTTCTTTTTTAGTTTGCCACCTTCTAAGTAGATATCTGCGCTTTTTCCCTTATCGTGAAGGATATTTAGGATATCTATAGCGTAGAAGTTTTCTTCTTCAGACATTGGTATTATTAAAATTTCCGTTAGGTTTTCTTCTTTCTTATCTACTAGACCTATTTCTTTTAGTTGATAAAATAGCCTGGTTAAGCCTATTGACATGCCTACTCCTGGTAGGGCTTGTTTGGTGAAGTTGTCTGCTAATTTTTCATAGCGGCCACCGGATGATACTGAGCCGATTTTTTCATAGCCATTTATAAAGGTCTCATAGACTGTACCTGTGTAATAATCTAGGCCCCTTGTGATTGACGGATCAAGCTTGATATTTTCATCTGGTATGCCTAGTTTTATCATGTATTTATAGACAGTTCCTAGCTCTTTTAGTCCTTCTTCATAAAGGTCATTTTCTACAAGACCAGCAAACTTCTCTAGGGTTTCTTGGTTAGAATTTGCAGCTTCTATAAAAGAAGCTATTTTTTCTGCCCTTTTTTCATCAAGTAGTTTAACTAGGTCTTCTTTCATATTTTCAAGACCCATCTTATCTTTCTTATCTATCAGCCTTAAAACTTCTGTTGTATCATCAATTCCTAAAGATTCAAAAAATCCATTCAATAACTTCCTATTATTAATCCTAAAGCTAACATCAGGTGTATCTAATTTTTGGAAAATTTCATAGATTACCCTTGGTGGGATAGCGTCATTTTCTATGGCAAGCTTGTTGTGGCCAATTATATCTATATCGCATTGGTAAAATTCCCTATAGCGGCCTTTTTGGTTACGCTCTCCCCTATAAACCTTGCCTATGTGGTAACGCTTGAATGGGAAATTCAAGTCCGAAAAGTGCTCTGCCACATATCTAGCAAGGGGAACTGTAAGATCGAACCTAAGACTCATATCGCGTGTATCTGAGGCTATTTCATAGATTTGCTTTTCAGTTTCTCCTCCACCTTTGGCAAATAAAATTTCATTTTTTTCTATGACAGGTGTATCTATTGGTAGAAATTGATATTTTTTGTAAGTTTCTTCGATAATATTTTTCATATTGTCAAAAACTAACTGGTCTTCTGGCAAAAGCTCCATAACACCAGCTATGGTAGATGGTCTAACTATATTCATAAATCCCTCTCTTTGTCTTGTTACTACAATACATTATACGATTAATAAGATTTTCTGCTATAGGCAAATTAATGACCCGTAATCTATCAAATCAAGCTTTGGATAGATGATCTTTATATTTTGATTTTCACAAATAGATTCTAGTTTAGAAAAAGCTTTATGCTTACTAATATCTCCTGTAAAAATCAAATTATCTCTTACAAGGCCACAGCATCCTCCCAAAAATCCTTGGTCAAATCCATCTAAGGCAATTTCATCCTGTTCTACCAGGTCAATCTTTATTTTATCCTTTAAGGCCTTATAAATCCCAAAATCAGCTGTGATTAGAGAATCCTTTAGAGGAATGATTGAACATCTACTATAGCCTTGCTTTACTTTTAGATGCTTTATCTTATTATCTTTGAAATATTTCTGAATGTGGCCTTCCGTAAAATCATTGTGAATATAAAAATCTTTAAAGCTAACAACATTATAAATTGCGTCATAAGGAAATTTTTCTGATGGATCCTCTCCTTTGATTATCTCATAGCCCTTAAGCTTATCCTTATAATAATCATAAACCGCTTCTGCTGCTACGATTTTATTATCATCTAGCTTAAATAAGGATAGGTCTGGATGGTCATCTATCCTTGAATCCAATTTAGGATTTGGACTAGTCAAAATAAATTCTATCTCATTTTCTTTTAAAAATCTCTTAAATTCTTCGCTTGCCTTATAGGAAATAATTAACATAATAATCCTTTCAATAAAAAAATCCCCATTGCTGGGGATGATTTGGAGGCGCCACCCAGATTTGAACTGGGGGTAAAGGTGTTGCAGACCTCTGCCTTACCACTTGGCTATGGCGCCATAATAAAAAATGGAGCGGATGACGAGATTCGAACTCGCGACCCTCGCCTTGGCAAGGCGATGCTCTACCACTGAGCCACATCCGCATACAAATATTATAACATAAATTTTTAATTTGTAAAGAATTTTTTTAAAAAAATCTTTATTTTTCAACTAATCGCTTCTAATCTCTCAGCGACTACTCTTATATTATAAGATAATTTTTGTTCCTTGTCAAGTAATAATAAAAATTTTTTTGCTGCAAGTTTCCAAGAGAAAAGACTAGGAGAATTCCTATTTTAGTCTCCTAGCCTTTTCGCTTAATTTTTTTAATTCTTTTAACTCAAGCCTTGTCAAGAAATACCCGATAATTAATGTTAGAAAATCAGAAATTGTGATGGTTGACCAGATGTATTCTTTTGGCATGAAGTTAGTTATTATAAAGCTAACAGCCAAAACTAGGGCGTATCCCCTTAAGATTGTAATAATAAATTCAAATCTTGGCTTAGCTACAGCTGTGAGATAGCCACCATTTGTTATATTAAATCCTAGGATTAAGAAAGATATAGAAAATATCCTAAGAGCCTTGCTTGCAAAGGCCATAAATTCGCTTGTTACATCTGTCAAAAATACATTTACAAAAAATTCCGGCCAAATTTCGATTGCTAAAACCATAATAAGTGACAAACTCGCAACAGATATTAATATATATTTCCTAAGTACAGGTATTTTTTCAAATTCTCTTGCCCCATAGTAGTAGCCGATAAGTGGTTGGCTTGATTGATTTATGGCAAGCATGGTATTTACTACAAAAATCATAACATAAGCAATTACTGAAAAGGCTGCAAGACCTTCTTCCCCGTAGAGCCTTCCTACAGCTAGGTTTAATACTAGGGTGCAAAAACCTGACGAGAGCTCTGACAAAGATGCTGGAAAACCATAAGAAAAAATCTCCTTGACCATGAAGGCCTTTAATTTAAACTTTTTAAATTTAAGATATGACTTAGGAGATAAAAAATAAGCTAGATAGCCAATAGTAGGGATAGTCTGAGCAAGACCTGTCGCTACAGCAGCTCCCTTAAGTCCCCAATGAAATTTAAAAATAAATATATAATCAAGGCTGACATTGGTTAAGGCTGACATAAGCATGAGAATCGTGGTAATTGATGGTCTGCCATCAGCCTTTACCATTATCTCAAAGACATAGGAAGTCAGATAAAAGGGCAAGAAATAAATGATAATTGATAGATATTCCTTGACCATATAAACCATATGACCGCTTGCTCCTAGGGCCCTTACCAGTGGATTTATAAAAATAAGACCTACTAGAGATAAGGAAATGGCAAATATTACAGAAATTGCCATACCAAGGCTAAAAAATTCATCAGCCCCCTTTTTATTGTTCCTGCCCTTTTCATGGGCGATTAGATTTAAAGAACCGATTGATATCAATATTGCAAAGGCAAAGGCCAAGGTCACAAAGGGCATAGCAATATTTACAGCTGCCAAGCCCTCGCTTCCAACACCCCTACCAACAAAAATACCATCCACCATAGTGTAGGTTGAAAACAAGGTCATGGTCGTGATGGTAGGTATTAAATATTTTAAATAACTCTTTAATAACGATTTTTCTTTCATTTATACTCCTTAAGATACATATAATATAACTCTAAGCCCCTCTTTGGTCAAGAAAACACTTAAAATAAAGATTCAAATAAAAAATCGACTCGAAAGAGCCGAAATTTTATGAGATTAACTTGTAGTATTCCCTGCTGCTGAATTTGTAATAAATGAGATACAAAAAAGCAAATATTACAAAGCCTATTATAAAGGAAGTAATTTTTATAGATTCATTGACAGATCCTAGCATGACAAATATTTTTGAAATCATCCTAAAGGCAAAAGCTACATGGACGCCTGCTACTATTAGCGGTAGGAAGAAAAATACCAGAACTTGCTTATCTATAGTTTTTTTAATTTTCCCTTCGCCAATGCCAAGTTTTCTTAGGCTTTGATATTTATTCTTGTCAGCAAAGCCCTCTTGAATTTGTTTGTAGTAAATTATCAGGCCAGTTGCAACCATAAAAATCAATCCCAAAAATATACCTACAAAAAATATTGCTCCGTAGAGTTTGTAGCCTTCCAAGACAAAATCATCATGAAAGCCTATGCCAAATTCATTTTGGACATCCTTAGTTTTTTTCTTAAAAATCGCCATATCCTCATCGCTTAGGTCAAAATTATAGGCATGAACTATTTTATTTTCATCTATGCTTAAATTTTGGTCTAAATTTTTGACTATCAGATAATAAAAATCAAACATATAGGACACTATTGAAGTATTTCCAGAATTTTTATATGGGAAATCTTTAATATCTGACTTTTTCCTTAATTTTTGGCCATTTATATCAAGTTCTGAAAAATTAGCCAACTTAGGAGCTTTATAGAGTAAAAACTCTCCATCTTTTAAAGAAGATGCTTCTGGTATTGATTCGTCTATGACTTCTACCAGTATTCCCATAGCCTTATCATCCATTGCATTTGGGTTTGTAAAGGCATAGCCTTCTCTCCTGGCCTTAAAGGTATCTCCATCTTTTTCAAATGTAAGAGGCATATTTTTGTAATCTTGAATATTTCTTGCCTCTAGATTATTGTCTTTGATAATTTTTTTAACCTGGTCAATAGAATACTCATTAGAAGAAGCGAGGCCCACAGCTCTTGGATACTGTCTAGAACCCACATCCTCAACACTCCTATAAAGGGCTATGGATGAGGATAATAAAATAATAGCAGCTGTGGACATGATTGTAATTGATCCAAGGCCCTTGGCATTTGACCTTAATCTAAAAATAAGGCTTGAAACTGAGATAAATCTTTCAGTCTTGTAATAAGATTTGGAAGCCTTCATCATTTTTAATATCACTATAGAAAGTGAAGAAAAAAGGAAAAATGTACCTATCATTACCAGGAGGACAGCTAAGAAAAAGTAGGTAAGAGCCCTTAAAGGATTGTTCATGGTTTGGGCTATATAATATCCCGAACCAAGCAAAACTATTGCGACAATTGCACTTATGACCATACCTCTTGGCCTTTTGAAGGTCTTTTCTTCCTTAAATAAGTCTAGGATTGATTTTCTTTTTATTTTTATAATCCTGGTCAATAAAATTAGTAGGGAAATTCCTGCAAAAACCAAGAAGCTAATTATATAGGCATCTTTTGCAAAACTTAGGTAGAAATTTCCTTCCATTAGCATAAGCTTCAAAAAAATTGTTTCTAGCAATTTATATATGACTGTAGCAGATATTATACCCATTAAATATCCCAAGGCTGATATTATTAAGGATTCTAAAGCCAAAATTTTTGAAAGATGTTTTTTATCAAGGCCTAAAATCGCATAGAGGGAGATTTCCTTAAGTCTTTTATTTAATAAAAATCCATCTGAATAATATAAAAATATCAGAGAAAAAATCCCCATTACATAAATAGCAATTTTCAATATATAATAAATGCTAGACATGGCGTAAAAATCTTTTAAAGTATCGGCATTCATTAAAAGCAAAATCGAAGTCATTGAAAACACCATAAAGGCATAAATCAAAATATATGGAAGATAGACTTCTCTATTTTTTCTAATCCCATCTAGGGCAAGGCGCTTAGTGAGTTTCATTTTTGGCCGCCCTTAAAAAGTTTAATGAATCTGAAATCCTCTTATAAAACTGATCTCTGCTGTCATCTGCCTTATAAATTTCATTAAAAATCTTCCCATCCCTTATAAAAAGAACTCTTTTTGCAAAGGATGCCGCTATATTTGAGTGGGTCACCATGAGAATTGTATTTCCCTCAGCATTTATTTTTTCAAAATATTTGAGCAAGTCTTCGCTAGAAGATGAATCTAATTGACCAGTAGGCTCATCTGCTAGAATTATCTTAGGATTGATAATTAAGGCCCTCGCCACAGCTACCCTTTGCTTTTGTCCGCCAGATATTTCTGCTGGATACTTATTTAAAAGGTCAGCAATTCCCAGCTTACTTACAATAGGCTTAAGCTTATGATCAAAATTATCTGGATTTTCTTCCCTTAACACAAGGGGCAAGAGGATATTTTCCCTCACATCAAAATTATCTAAAAGATTAAAATCTTGAAAGATATAGCCAAAATTATCCCTCCTAAAATCAGACTTTTCTTTATCAGATAAGGATAGAATTTCCTTGTCATCAAGGAAAATTTGTCCGCTCGTTTCCTTATCAATAAGGGAAATGATATTTAAAAGTGTGGTCTTACCTGATCCAGACTCGCCCATGATGGCTAGGAAGTCACCATCTTCGACTTTCAAATTCACATCCTTTAGGGCAGTCACTGCATTTGCTGAATTTTCCTTATAAATTTTTCTTAAGTTTTTTATTTCTAACATATTTTCACCTCTCATAATATAATTATAAAGGCTAGATAAAAATAAGTCCCTTTGTTTATCTTACAAAGAGACCTTTTATCTTACAATTTTGTAAGCTTATCAAATTTTATGGCAATTTTTGTATAAGAGCCCTCCTTGGAATCTATACTTACGGATAGGTTTAAATCCTTGCCAATTGATTTTACTAGATAAAGGCCAAGGCCAGTTGACGAACCAAAGGCCCTGCCATTTTCGCCAGTATAACCCATTTCAAAGACTCTTGCCAAGTCGCTCTTCTTGATGCCAATCCCATTGTCCTCTATGATTAAGCTATCATCTTCAAAATATATTTTAATCTTACCAGCATCCCTGGAGTATTTGAGGGAATTATTTATAAGCTGGCTTATGATAAAACTAAGCCACTTGCCATCTGTAATGGTCTTGTAGGATAAATCTCCCAAGTCAAGGCTAATATTTTTGCTGATAAAGTCATAGGACTTATCCCTTATAATATTTTTAACCAAGGGTTCGATTAGGACTTCCTTAAAGATATAGTCATTTGTCTTTGAAGAAAATCTCACAAAGCCCAAAAGTATATCAAGATAGGCTTCCATCCTCTTATTATTTTTAATAAGCAGGTCAATATCAGGATCTTCCTCAGCTAAAATTAGCCTATTTTCAGCCAGTGGTGTTTTTATTTCGTGAATCCATAGGCCGTAGAAATTTTTGGTTGCTTCTTCCATATCCTTATAATCGACTAAGAGGTCCTTGTATTTTTCATCCAGAAATATATATTCATCTGCTATTATCTGGGCCTTGTTATCCAAATTTTTAGACCTTAAAATTTTTTCAAAATTATTTTCTTTTTCTCTTTGACTATCATATAAAAGAAAAAGCAAAAGGATGAAAATATTTATGATTAAGCCATAGATGATTGCAAATCTTTCTAGGTCAAAGGCTAAAAATATTAGGCTGTAGATAAAAGTTATGATGGCAAAAAATATCAAAAGCCTTTTATTTTCTCTGATTGCGCACTTAAAATTAAACATAATAACCCTTACCAACCTTGGTTTTTATAAAATCTTTGACCCCTAGGCTTTCTAGAGATTTTCTAAGCCTTGAGATATTTACCGTTAGGGTGTTGTCATCTATAAATATATCTGTCGACCAAAGGGCTGTCATTAGCTTATCCCTTGAAATGACCTTGCCAGCATTTACCATAAGGGTCTCAAGGATTTTAAATTCATTTTTGGATAGGTCGATAGACTTGCCTGCAAAGCTTGCCTGCATGGATTTTAAATCTAAGATAAGGCCATCTTTTTCAAGCTTATCAGATCCTTGCTTATAGTCATAGGTCCTTCTTAAGAGAGCCTTGACCTTGGCTGTCAAAAGTTCTACTTCAAAGGGTTTGGTCACAAAATCATCTGCCCCCATCTCCATTGCCATGATTTTATTCATGGTATCTTCCTTTGAGGATAAGAAAATTATTGGGACATTGGATATGTCTCTGATTTTCCTGGTCCAATGGTAGCCATCAAAATATGGCAAGCCTATGTCCATGACTACAAGGGAAGGATTCTCTTCCTTAAAAAGGTCAAAGACCCTTTCAAAATTTTCTACTAAAACCACCTCATAGCCCCATTTCTCAAAGTCTTTTTTTAAAGAGCTTGCTATTATCTGGCTGTCATCTACTATTAATATCTTAAACATAGGCCCTCCTTTATTTTATTATAACACAAAACCTCCCAATCTGAGATTGAGAGGTCAATTTTTAATCAAGTTCTAGCCTACCTGTGTATAATTGCCAGTAGGTTCCCTTTTCTTTTATTAACTTGTCGTGGTTGCCACGTTCTATTATCCTACCTGAATCCATTACCATGATTACATCAGAGTTTTGGATGGTGGATAGCCTGTGGGCTATGACTATGGAGGTTGATCCTGTCATAAGATTATCCATGGCTTCTGTTACATCCCTTTCTGTGGATGTATCAATTGATGAGGTCGCCTCATCTAAAATTAGCATTGGTGGTTCTGCAAGGGCTGCCCTTGAGATTGATATTAATTGGTTTTGACCATCTGAAAGTGATGAACCGTCGCCATTTATCTCTGTCTGATACCTATCAGGAAGTCTCTTGATGAAGGAATCAGCTCCTGAAAGCTTGGCTGATGATTTTATGTCGCTTTCGCTTGCATCAAGCCTTCCGTATCTGATATTTTTCTCAATTGTATCTGTAAAGAGATTTACATCTTGAAGAACCATTCCAAAGGCACGCCTTAAGTGGTCTTTTTTGATATCTCTAGTATCTATCCCATCTACTTCTATAGAGCCATTGTCTATTTCATAAAATCTAGTGATGACATTGGTTATGGTTGTCTTACCAGCACCGGTTGAGCCTACAAAGGCAATTTTTTCACCTGGATCTGCGTAGAAGGAGATGTCCTTTAAGATTTGGTTTTTACCGTCATAGGAGAAGTCTACATTTTTAAATTCTAGCCTTCCTTCAAGCATCTTGTAGTGTTTCTTCTCTCCATCATCCCACATCCAGGCATAGCGGCCAGTTAGCTTGTCAGATTCTTCTATTGTGCCATCTGCCTTTTGATAGGCATTGACTAGCTCTATAAAGCCAGTGTCTTTTTCTATTGGCATGTCAATTATTTCAAAAATTCTATCAGCACCTGCCATGGCTTGGAAGACCATGTTGGCCTGTTGACTGACATTTACTATTGGGTTTTGGATTTGTCTGATATTTGATAAAAATGCAGCAAGAACACCTACTGTGAGGTCTCCCTGGATAGTGAAATATACACCCAGAACAGTAATTGCCGCATAGAGGATATTTACCATATTTATCAAAAATGGCATCATTCTACCTGCATAGGTATTGGCCCTGGCAAAGGCTGACCTTACATTTTCACTTTTGTCATAAAAATCATCAAAGGCCTTCTCTTCCCTAGAAAATACCTTTACTACCTTTTGACCAGATAGGGTCTCTTCTGAAAAACCGTGTAGGGTAGATACATTCGCCTGACCCTCGCCGAAGCTTTTAGCTGACTTAATAACTATCTTTGATAGGATTGGTATCATAACCAAGAGTCCCAAAAATAGGGTAAAAGTCAAGCCAAAGCTTAACTTAAACATGACAAGTATTGTACCTGTAAACATGATTGTAGCCCTAACTATGGTTGGAACTGTATTTGCAAGTGCCTGGCTTAGGACGTCTGTATCGTTGGTAAATCTTGACATAATCTCGCCATGTTGGTTGGAGTCAAAGAAATTTATTGGCATTTTTTGAATTTTTTCAAATAATTCTTCCCTTATATTTCTTATTGACCTTTCCCCTATCCTTACCATAAGACGTGAATAGATAAAGGATGTGGCTGCTG
Organism: Anaerococcus sp. NML200574; assembly: GCF_026131665.1. Lineage (NCBI taxonomy): Bacteria > Bacillati > Bacillota > Tissierellia > Tissierellales > Peptoniphilaceae > Anaerococcus > Anaerococcus sp. NML200574. The sequence continues at coordinate 10,345 of NZ_JAMXSM010000001.1, forward strand.
ATACAAAATAAATTGCACCCATTTGTAGGCAGGCTATCTTTAGCCCATCTAAATCTGCCTTTAAGATGTAAGAGTCAATGATAGGCTTAAGCATATTTACTCCCCAAATTTGAGTAAGGGCTGATACTATTACACAAACTACTATCAAAAACATCTGCCACTTGTATTCAAAAAGGTAGGATAAAAGTCTAGCTATTGATGAAAACGAAATAGTTCTTCTATATGATTTGCCATTCATCTTGTGACTATTATTCATTAGCTCCACCTCCTTGTTGCTGGATATCATAGGTATCCCTATAGGTCTTGTTATTTGCGTAAAGCTCTTCGTGGCTGCCTATAGCTTCAATCTTTCCTTCATTCATCACTATAATCCTATCAACATATTTAAAGGAAGATACCCTTTGAGATATGATAAGCTTTGTAAGATCCTTGTTAAACTTGTTGATCCCATCGATGATCGCTGACTCTGTCTTGGTATCTACTGCTGATGTAGAGTTATCAAGGATTAGAATCTTAGGATTTTTAATAAGGGCTCTGGCAATGGTTAGCCTTTGTCTTTGACCACCAGATACACCGACTCCGCCTTGGCCAAGCACTGAATCATAGCCATCGTGACGTTCCTTTACAAAGCCATCAGCCTGAGCAATCTTGCTTGCCTCAATAATCTCTCCTAGATTTGCCGACTCATCTCCCCATCTTAAGTTATCTGCAATAGTTCCTGAAAATAGGGTATTTTTTTGAAGGACGATTGCTACATCATCTCTTAGAGTCTTTAGGTCATAATCTTTAACATCATGGCCACCTACCTTAAGCGATCCGCAAGAAATGTCATAAAGTCTTGGAATAAGCTGAACTAGGGTTGATTTTGAGGAACCAGTTGATCCCAAAATTCCTACAGACTCACCACTTTTTATGTGAAGATTTACATCTTCTAATTGGTATTGGTCTGAATCTTTTTCATATTTAAAGCATACATCTGTAAAATCAATTGACCCATCTTCTAGTTTTAGGCCTTCGATTTTTTGACTATTATCCATTGAAGGCTTCCTGTCAATAACTTCTACAACCCTGGTAATGCCAGGAGAAGCTCCCATGAAGGTAGTAAGAACCATAGACATGCCTATAAAGGCGCCTAGAAGCATTGTCGCATACATATTAAAGGAAACCAAGTCGCCTACCCCAAGTCTGCCTTCTATAATCTCAATTCCTCCAAAGTAGGTAATGGCTACGAAGGTTGCAAATAAGATTACATTGGCAATTGGAAATAGATATGACATTGGTCCTTGAGATCCATCTGCGTATTCAAACATCTTTTCATTTTGGACCATGAACTTGTCAATTTCGTATCTTTTCCTCACAAAGGCCTTGATAACCCTGGAGTTGTTAAGATTTTCTTCTATGACTAGGTTTAATTTATCATATTGGAATCTCGCCTTCCTAAACTTAGGTATAGCAAAGCTTGCAAGGCCCATAAGCATGGCAAATAAAATTGGCACAGCTACTAAAAATATCAAAGATAATTTAAGCGATGCATTTAGGGCCAAAACAAAAGAAACTACCGCCATTGCCACAGTCTTAATGACAAATCTTGTCGACATAAACATAGACATGGCTATTTGCTGGACATCTGATGATAGTCTTGTAAGTAGGGATGGGACCCCAAAATAATCTATATCCTCAAAAGAAAATCTTTGGATATTTTCAAATTGAGCCAGACGGGCATTGTGACCCATGCCTGATGATGAAATTCCGGCGTTTTTTGTAGCCTTCATACCAAAAAACATTGTCAAAAGAGCTGCTATTACCATCAAGATTCCATACTTAATAGCCATTCCCAAGTCCTTGCCCTGAACAGCATTATTAAGGGTAAGGGCCATAAGGTATGGAATAAGTAGCTCAAGTATAGTCTCTAAAATTGTAAAAATCCTAGAAAGATTTCGATTTTTCTTGTACTCTCCCAGGTATTTCTTGATATAAGAAAAGGACCTGTTAAATTCTTTTATAGATTCCATTAATCCTCCTTTTTTAAATCTTCCTTGATTGTGCTAATCAAAAGCTTAAGAGCATCTTTTATCTCTCTAACCTTCTCATCGCCCAATCTCTCTTTCATTCTAACATTTGATTCATTGATCGGTTTTAATCTCTCATCCTTATTTTTCTTGCCCTTTTCAGTAAGCCTTAGGATTCTGATTCTCTTGTCAACTTCATCCGGGATTAGGTCTATTAGACCGTCCTCCCTTAGATTTTTGATGATATTGTTGACTGTTTGCTTGGGAGCACTCAGCCTTTCAGATATATCCTTTTGGGTAGGATTTTCCATAAAGCCTATGTGGATTAGGACGATAGTCTCTAGGTCATTTAGGCCATAGACTTTTGCCCTCTCCTTATTTAGGCCATTGGCACATCTTAGCAAAGAAAAAATAGAGAATATGGGTTCTTTTTCAAAATTCATACTCCCTCTTTCTCTAAAGTAAATAAACAATTTTAATTTATCTATATTTATTATAGTACTATTTGGGACTAAGTCAAGAAGATAAGTCGAAAATCAAATTTTTTTATGTATAATATTTTAGAGGTGTAAAATGATAGATTATTTAAAAGACCAGGGCATAAATGATAACTTAATTGCCCAATTAGAAAAGTATAGAAAAGAAAATGGCCTTGATGATTCTGATAGGGTCATTAAGCCAGAATATAAATATTATGGAAAAGAAGTCTTAGAAGAGGCAATTGCAGCCCTTCTTGCAGGCAAAAATATCCTCCTTACAGGAGCTAAGGCTACAGGAAAAAATGTCCTTGCGGCCAACCTTGCCTATTTATTTAAAAGGCCAGCCTATGATATTTCCTTCCACGTCAATACAGACTTTGCTTCCCTTATCGGGGCTGATACCTTTAAGGATGGTGAGGTCAAATTTAGGAAGGGGCCTATCTTTGAGGCAGCCCTCAATGGAGGTTTTGCAATCTTAGATGAAATTAATATGGCTAAAAACGAGGCTATTTCAGTCCTCCACGCAAGTCTTGACCACAGGAGGATTATCGAAATTTCTGGTTTTGATAAGATAAAGCTTGATCCAAATACCAGATTTATAGGGACAATGAACTACGGCTATGTAGGCACTCGTGAATTAAATGAAGCCCTTGCTTCTAGGTTTATGATTATAAATGTGCCAAACATCAGCGAGTCTAACCTTGATAAGCTCCTTACAGATAATTTCCCAAAATTAAAGGAAAAATACCGCAAGGCCTTTATTGATGTCTTTATATCTTTACAAACAAAGAGCGAAAATAACGAGATATCAACCAAACCAGTCGACCTAAGAGGACTAATCGGAGCAATCGAGATAATGAGAGTGGGACTAAATCCTTATAAGGCGATTATGATGGGTCTTGTAAATAAGTCCTTTGATGCCTTTGAAAGGGAGATAGTCCTTGATGCTATCAAAACAAAAATACCTGAATCAATAGATGAGAGTGTCTTTGATGAATGAAAATTATGAAAAAATAAGAGAGTACAACATAATATGGGACTTTGCGGATGATTACAAATTCATCCCCAAAAAATCCTATCCAATGGATCAAGTCTATAAAAATATGACAACAGGCTTTATCATAAAGACCTTTGATTTTGATATGCTTGATTCTTTCTTTGCTTATTTAAGAGATGAAAATCCCTTCTATGAGGAATTTTCCTATATAACAAATCTCTTGATTGAGGATATAGCCTTTAAAAGTCTTAAAGATTCTAATTTAGTAATAGAAAAGTTCAGAAAGACCTACGCAAGTAAAGTCCTACGCAAATACCGCTACCATGAGGCAGATGACCTAAAAGAACAAATTGAAAAGGCCTACTATGGCAAGGTCCTAGCCAAGCCAATCACAGAAGGAGCCCTTTTTAGAAATATTTACAATGAAATTTTTAAAATCTATACACTAGATACGGCAGACCTTATTGATAAATTAAATAAGGTCTTTAAGACATATTTTGCCTTTGAAAGGTCAGAAGAAAACCAGGCCCTCCTTAATGAAATGATCAAGGATAAGGAGCCTAAGGATTTTAAATCTTCTAAAAAGGATGAAGAAAAGGCAGATTTTTCTGATGAATTTATTAAGGATCAATTTAACATAGGTTCTGCAGAATTTACAGGCAATATCTACCTGGAAGATAAGAAAAAGGACAATGATAGGCACCTAATCCTCTTAAATGCTGATAAGGAAGGCTACCACACAAGTGATGAATTTATAGAAGACTTCTACGGCAAAAGCATCTACCCAGAAGCTAAGGTCAGAGCCCTAGAAGAAAAAGTAGCCAAGGGAGTCCATGCTGGCAAGAGCCTTTATTTTACAAAAGGAATCTACAAGGATAGCCCAAATGCCAGGTTTTATAAGAAAAATAGGGATGAAGTTTACGAAAAAAACAAGTCCTATATAGAAAAAAACCTAGCAATTAACAACCGTTCGATTAAGGAACTTGCCCAGACTATAAAAAATTCTATAGCTAATTATGAAGATTTTTCAGAAATTTCTAAATCCTACGGCATGGTTGATTCAACCAAGGCCTGGAGGGCAGCCGTCCTAAAAGATTTTAATATCTTTGACAATATGGAAAATGACGATGTATCTAGTTTTAAGGTGGACTTGCTCCTAGATTCATCGGCCAGTCAAAATAAAAGGAAAGAGATAATAGCCAACCAAGCCTACATCATAGAAAATGCCATGGATGAGGTTGGTATTCCAATTAGGGTCATGTCTTATTCGACCCTAAGAGATCACACAGTCTTTAATATTTTTAGGGACTATAATGAAAAACACAAAAACAATGAGATTTATAAATACTTTGCCTCAGGATCAAATAGAGATGGCCTAGCCTTTAAGCTTTTAAATGAGCTAATAGATAAGACTAAGGACAATGAAAAGCACATCCTAATAATCCTTTCAGATGGCAAACCAAACGATGAAAAGGCAAATATAAATACAGTTAAGCTCCTTCAAAAAAACCAATATGTGGGAGAACTTGCCGTAAATGACACAGCCAAGGAGATTAGAAATATCAAAAACGATGAAGTATCAGTCCTTGGAGTCTTTACCGGCGAAGATGAAGATTTAGAAAATGCCAAGCTAATCTATGGGGCAGATTTTTGTAAGATAAGTAGCCTAGAAAACTTCTCTAAGGTCGTATCAATCTTTATAAAAAATACAATAATGAAAATGTAAAAAGAGCTAGGGCCTAGCTTTCCAAGAGTTAATCTCAGGAAAGCTAAAGCTTTAGCTCTTTTTTAATATCTTTGTTTTCTTTTTTTCTTGGCTACTCTTTTTTCTTTTTCCCTTCTTCCAAATAGCTTATGATAAATGTGATTTACAAGTTCCATAACTTCTGGAATTCTAGCTAGTAAAATAAGCAATACATAGACAAATCCTGCCACAATAATTGCCACAAAAAGAGCTATAATATGGCTTATTTTGCCTGCAAGTCCTGAATAGGTAAGCATGGCAAGAAATGCCATTATGCATGTAGCAAGGATAATCTTGCCTAGGGATATGGCAGCCTGTCTAAAGTTAAAGGCCCCAAAATTGTCCCTAAACTTATAAAGCATAAAGGCTGATCCTATGGCAGTTGATAAAACTGTTGCATAGGCAAGTCCCTCTAGATCAAAAAACTTAATTAGTATAAAGTTTAGGATAATATTTAAAAATTGTTGCATAACTACAATTATAACTGGTGTCTTGCTATCGCCAACCGCATAAAATCCCCTATCTACCACATCTGACAAAGATTGGAAAATTATATAAGGTGAGTAGGCTGTAAGCAAACTTGCAACTATGGCTGTATCATCGCTTGTAAAGGCATTTCTTTCAAAAACAAGCTCTATTATTGGTCTAGATAGAACCATCATGCCGATTGTGGCAGGTATTACTAGACTCATAGTAGTAACTACTGCAGATGATATTTCCCCCTTCATCTGCTCAAACTCACCGGATTGGCCAAGGCTTGCAATCTTTGGAAAGATAGCTGTAGTTACAGAAACTGTAATTACACCTGTGATTAGGGTAAGCATGGTCTTTGAGTAAAATAGCTTTGAAATTGCAGCCTTACCAAAAAAGGCTGAAGCCATTGAGTTATCTGCAATTATAGAAAGCTCGCCTGCCGCAGATGATATTATAATTGGAATTGATATAAGCATTAAGCTTCTTACATATTTATTATGAATATCAAATGTTCTCTTATGTTCGTAACCTGCATCTTTCGCAGCTTTTGGAAATAGGATATACTGGAGAACATTTCCTAAAAGTGCCCCGATTATTAAAAGGTAAGGATTGCCAGTAATACCGGTTAGGATGGTGAAAATTATTATAATCACATTCATCAATATACCGGTTATGGCTGGGTCAAAGAAATTACCCTTTAGATTTAGATATCCCCTAAAGACTGCTGAATAAAGGTAAGCAAAGACTGCAAACATCATTATCCTGGTGTAATTTGTGGCAAGATCTAGCCACTCTCCCTCTAGGGATGGGCTTAAAATTTTTGAAAATGGTCTTGCAAAAATTATACCAAGGACTACTGCAACAAGGCCAAATCTCATCAAAATATTGAAAATATTTGATGTAAATTCCTCAGCGGCCGCTTCGCCCTCCTCGTTTTTTGCCTTGTTATATATTGGTATGAAACCTGAAATAATACCGACTGCCACAAAGTTTGCTGCAACTACTGGCAGGGTATTGGCTGTTGTGTAAATGCTTTTTAGATCACTTGCCCCGATAAAGGATGCCATCACAGCCTCTCTGACAAATCCAAAGACTTTGGAGACTATGGTTATGATCATAAGCATGAGTGTTGTTTGTCCCATAAGAACCTCTCTTTATATCATATGTGTTATTATATCATTTAAGCTTATAAAGGACAAATATATGCTAAGATTTCCTCATTGACTCTATTTTTATTTTTTCATCTGCAATTGATAAGCTAGATAGGTTATGGCTTACCAGAAGGATGGTCTTATTCTTACTAGCCTTTTTGATTGACTTAAGTATTGTCGCCTCGTTTAAGATATCAAGATTAGATGTCGGTTCGTCAAAGAGCATAAGGTCTGCATCATGGAGAAAGGCCCTGGCTATGCCAATTCTTTGCCTTTCTCCAGCTGAAAAGCTATCTCCAAGCTCTCCTGCCAAAGTGTCATAGCCATCAGGGAGAGATTCTATAAATTCATGGATTGAAGCTTTTTTAGCAGCTTGTCTTATTTCTTCATCACTTGCCCCAATTTTTCCAATTCTTATATTATCTTTTAGGCTGATATTGAATATATAAGTATCTTGACCCAAGAGAGCTTGCATTTTCCTTAAGTTTTTGCTTGGGATATTTTGTATATTTTCTTCATTTATTTCTATCTTTCCAGAATCAACATCCCAAAATCTCATCAATAACCTAAGTAGAGTTGACTTACCTGAGCCGCTTTTACCATATATAGCCAAAATTTTATTTTTAGGTATATCCAAAGATAAGCCTTCTATGATTTTTTCATCCTTGTAAGCAAAGGAAATATCAGAAATACTTGCGCTTCCAAATTTTTCCATGTCTAAATATCCTTCGACTTCTTTTACAAGAGGCTCTTCTTCTAAGAGGTCTAAAATCCTATCACCACTAGCAAGGGTGTGGGATAAGATATTGCCTAGATTTGATAGGGCTACAAAAGGTCCAAAGCTTGAAAACATAGCAAGGACTGGAATTACAACTCCCTTTATGTCTATGATTTTATTTTGAAATAGGTAGACTGATAAAATTAACATCAAAAAGCTAAAAACTAAGATCAAAGCCCCTATCATAGCTTCTGATTTTGATTTTAATATATCGAGTTTGTTGGCAGTTTTTCTTAGAGACCTGGATTTATTTCTTAGGGTCTTAAGCTTAGAATCCCTAAGGTCAAATTGCTTTACTTCGTCTATATTTCTGATTGTTTCAAGAACAAAGGAATTTAAGTCTCCATTTTTATTTCTTAGGTCAAGCCCTAGTTCAGAATTTTTTCTACTTATAAAATATGGACAAAGGACGCCAAGACTTAGGTAGGCCATTAAAGCAAGGAGGGCTTGGTAGATTGAAAAGCTCCCTATAAATATTTCCATAAATATCATATACAAAATCGCTATGGCTATTGGGGAAATGGTGTGGGCATAGAATACCTCCAAAAGCTCTATATCTGATGTAATAAGACTTATAAGATTGCCCCTATCCTTGCCTGATAGTTTTGCAGGCGCCAGGCTTCTCATTTTCTTAAAAACTAAGTGCCTTATCTTTGCCAAAATTTTAAAGGCCAAGTAATGGTTGGCGTATTGCTCTATATAGTGGAAAATCCCCCTTAAGATTGCTATGGCAAACATAAGCTTGATAAATAAAATATTCCTACCATCATTATTTATATTAGCTAAAAGACCGTAGCCAGCAAAAATCGTGACAAAACTTGCACACAAATGACCAAGCGTTCCAATAAAGGCTGCTATAAGCATATATATTTTTAGGTCCCCTACAAGGCCAATCATATTTTTCATGACCACAAGGCCGTTTCTTCTATTTTTCATTTCCTACCCCCATAGCGTAAGAGCAAAGCTCTTCTTGCTTATCAAAGATATTTTTATAAGGCTCACAAGACTTATAAAGACTTTCATGGTCACCACTTGCCTTAATTTCTCCATCTTCGAGAAAATAAATTATATCGCTATCTACAAGATTTATAAGCTTGTGTGAGATGATAAGGACTGATTTTTCCTCGGCAAGCTTTCTTATCACTTTCATTATCTCTCTTTCATTTTCCCCATCTATATTGCTTGTTGCCTCATCAAAGATATATAACTCAGCCTTAAAAAGTAGAGCCCTAGCAAGGGCTAGTCTTTGCCTTTGACCTCCTGATAGGTTTGAAGCTTCTTCTAAAATAGGAGTATCAAGACCTGAAAGGCCTTCAAAAAATTCATACAAATTAACTTTTTTGAGGGCCCCTATCATATCTTCATCGCTTAGCTTAGGATGTGCTATAGATAAATTTTCCCTGACACTTCCCTTAAAAAGTCTTGCATTAAAGTCTATATTTACGATGTTTTTATTTAGATTGTCTGGAATATAAAAAGTTTTTTCTATATCATTTAGTAGAATTTCCCCACTATAAGTAAGCTTTGAATCTTTTATTAGCCTAGCTATAGTAGATTTGCCAGAACCACTTACTCCAACTAGACTTGTTAGCTGATTTGGCCTTATATCAAAACTTATATTATCCAGAATTTCCCTCTTAACGTCATAAGAAAAACTCACTTTTTTAAAAGATATACCAAGCTTATCTTCCTTTATTATTTCTTTGCCAACTTCCTCGCTATCGCTATCTATAAGGATCATCAGCTTATTAGAAGCTGCTATACCATTCATAGCTATATGGAAAAATGACCCTAACAACCTAAGAGGTAGGAAAAATTCTGCTGCTAGTAGGATTATAAAAGTAAGACCAAATATATTTATAGAATTTTTTGAAAATTCCAAGATAGCAATGCCAATGCCTGCAGCTGTCCCACCATAGGCTATTATATCCATTATGGATGTGGAATTAAGCTGCATGAGTAGGACTTTCATGGTAGCCTTCCTAAATTTTTCTGCAAAGTCATCCATCAAATTTTGTCTAGACTCATCTACATCATAGATTTTTAATTCGGTAAGGCCTTCTAGGTTTTCTAGAAAAATATCGGCTAAGTTGGTATAAGATGTCCAGTAAGAACCTAATAATTTTTTGGCTATCTTTTGTACCAGAATTATTGATACGGGAATAAGTGGCAGGCACAAAATCATGCAAAGCGCTGCATCTATGCTTATGTATCCTATAAATATAAAGATAATAAAAGCAGCTAGGAAGCTATAGTAAAGTTGAGGCAAGTAGGATGTAAAATATATTTCTAGCTGGTCTACTCCCTCTACAGATAATTGTAAAAGCGATGATGTTGATAGTTTATCCCTATAATTTATCCTATAATCCATCATTTTCTCAAAAATTATCTTTCTCATCTTCTCTTTGATAGCCTTAGTAGAAATAAAGGCTATGCGGCTTGCCATATATTGACTAAAAAGTTTTATAGATATGAGCAAAAATCCAAATAAAACTATTTGCCAAAGAGATATTTCTTCAAGACTGTTTCTTAAAAGACAGGAAAGAGTCTGGCTAAAGATTGAGACTATTCCGATTTGCATGAGCAAGGACAAGATTCTAAAAAATAAATTCCAATAGAGGTATTTTTTTGATCCTTGCAAGATTTTCATAAGTTTCTTATTAATCATATGCTTTCCTTTATATATTGATTTACAAGGTTCTTTAAATATCGAACATTGTTCATTTTTATTTTATCATATTTTTTATAAGCCTGCAATTGATTTTCACTATCAGATTTTAAGAAATTCTTATAATTTTGACCAAAGAAAAATGACAGACAAAGTTAATGTCTTTGCCTGTCATTTATAATAATTTTTAGTCTTCTTTTGTTACTTGTAATTTGCTATCATCTGGCCTATCTTCAACTGGGATATTGGTATTATCTGCTGGAGATTTGAAGATTGATTCTTTAGAGAAGGCTAGTACTGCCTTGCCGCTCTTTCTATTATCAACTACTGTACCAGGACCGCCTACACAGCCTCCCATACAAGCCATTCCTTCGATTAGCTTGCCATTCATCTTGCCAAGTTTAGCCATTCTTGCCAGTTTGACACAGTCAGCTAGACCTTCTGCATTTTCCATTTCTACTTTTACATCAGGATCTATTTCGTGGATTCTCTTTTCAACTGCCTTAGCTACTCCACCGCTTACTGCGTAGTATCTACCTGTTTCTGAAGCATCCATGATTTCATCTTCTACTTCTATCTCAGCTGGCTCAATACCTTTGGCAAGGAGCATTCCTAGAAGCTCTTCGTAGGTTATTACAAAGTCTATTACCTCAGCTACTTCTGGTTCTAGGGCTTCAAGCTTTTTAGAAATACATGGTCCTATGAATACTACTTCGCAATTTGGATCACGTTTTTTCATTTGCTTACCTGAGTAGATCATTGGTGTTGATGATTCTGAAATCTTGTCGTTAATGTCTGGGAAGTTCTTCCTTACCATAAGTTTCCAAGAGAAGCAGCATGATGTACCCATAAATGGAATCTTGCCTGTTGGTACAGATTCTAAGAATTCGTGTGCTTCGTTCATGGTTGTAAGGTCAGCACCAAGTCCTACTTCTATCATATCATCAAAGCCTAGCATTTTAACAGCTTCTCTAATTTGTTTTGGGCTTACATTTGCTCCAAATTGACCTACGAAGGATGGAGCTACTATTGCATATACTTTTCTATCTGATTGGAGGGATTTTATTAATTGATAAATTTCTCCCTTATCTGAAATAGCACCAAATGGGCAGGTTATGATACATCTACCACAAGCTACACACTTATCTTCATCTATTGATGCACGGCCTAGTTCATCTGATTTGATTGCCTTTACACCACAAGATTCTGCACAAGGTCTCTTTTGGTGGTTAATTGCATTATATGGACAAGCATCAACGCACTTGCCGCATTTGATACACTTATCTTGGTCAATTACAGCACCCTTTGCTGAATAGCTGACTGCGTTTTTAGGGCAGACATTTACACATGGGTGGCCTATACAAGCGTGGCATTGGTCTGTAACTGTTACCTTGTTTTCTGGACAAGCTTCGCAGGCGATTTTGATAACTTGTACTAAAGGTGGGTGGTAGATTCTTCTGTCGACATCCATTCCATCTAGGCCTGCTGTTATGGCTTCTGTCTTATCAGCTGTTCTTGCATCAAGACCTATACACATCCTTAGTCTCTCGCCCATTACAGCTCTTTCTCTAAAGATATTTTCCCTGTAAGATGCTTCCTCACCTGGAAGTATGTTATAAACTTCTAGTCCAATATCTGTTAGTGGCCTATTTTCGTAGGCAATTTTTGCAACTGCCTCAAAAGCCATCCTTCTTATGTTTAATATATCTATGTACGATTCTTTCATTATTACCTCAACTACTTATTTTTTACTTATTCTTTGCTTTTTTCTTAGCCTGCCTATCAACATTGATAGTGCTATACATCTTATCCATCAATACTTCTGGTTTTGCTTTTGTTATGTATTCGTCATCAATTTTGACAATTGGTGATAGTCTTTTTGAATCTTCAACTTCATCCATTATGTTTGCGTAGATTATTTCAATCTCTGGAGCATTACCTAGATCATCTACTTCGTAAGCAACTTCCACATCCCTTTTTACTATTTCAGCTGAATCATGCAAATATTCATTGCCGTGGGCAGTACACCTAGCACATGAGCATATAGTTACCTTCATTTTATTCTCCTTTTTTATATAGTCCTACTATGATTGTAACAAATTTAACATAATAATTCAATATGGATTTACATTTTATTCTAAATTTATATTGATGATAAAGATAGAACCCTCTCCCAGAGTGCTTTCTAGACTTATATCCATTTCTAAATAATCTGCTATATGTTTGACTATAGATAGACCAAGGCCAGTTGATTTTACCTTCCTATCCCTAGACTTATCTACCACATAAAATCTTTCAAAGACTCTTTTGATGTCAGAATTTGCAATCCCTATTCCTGTGTCCCTTATACAAAGCTTTATAGAGCTTGCTTCAAGTAGAGAATATATTTCTATTTCTCCGCCTTCCTTATTATATTTGATGGCATTTTCGTAAATATTTGATAAGAGGTCGACAAATAGAGATTTCTGGCTATAAATTTTAAAATTATCTAGGCGGTTTATTACTTTTATGCCCTTTTTATCAGATGCATGGGCAAATTTTTTGATTATTGTATCCATTTCATCTTTTAAATCTATCTGGCTTTTGCTTAGCTCAAAATCTCTCTCATCTAGCCTTGATATTTTTAGGATATCATCAATTATTTCTAAGAGTCTATTGCCTTCTTCATAAATAATCTGAGCAAATTCTCTTATGTCTTTATCCTTAGCTAGGCCTGTAGCAATTAGCTCTGCGTAGCCATTTATTGATGTAAGTGGGCTTTTTAGTTCGTGGGTGACATTGCCAGAAAATTCCCTTCTCATTAGCTCTGCCTTCCTAGTTTCCGAATAATCTATGACTATGACTACAAAGCCCATCTTCCAGTCCTCGTTTATCGGGTCTATAAATAATTTTAGATGGTAATTATTTACGTCTATAGATAGGGATCTGGACTTAGATGTAAGCTTTACTTCCCTTACGGCAAGGAGGTATTCTTTTTTGTTGATTAGATTTTCTAGATGGACACTCTCATCCTTATTTAGGAAGGTCTTGGCAGATTCATTCATCATATCTACCTTGCCCTTGCTATCAAAAATGATAAATCCTTCTTCCATGTTTGATGTCATAGCCTTAAGCTGGTCAATCTTTCTTTGTAGCATGGAAACTTTTTTTTCTAGTCTAACATTTTTATTTAATAAATTTCTATAAATCTTGCCCACATCTTCAAAATCATCGCCTATGTCTTTGAACTCGTAATATTTATTGAAATCACTGACCTTGCTTGCATAGCTATCAAGTTTTTTATCTATAAAGAGGTGCGAACTAATTAAAATTGCAAGACTTCCTAGATAAAATATTAAGATATTTATGTAATCTTTGCTATATAAAGCTACAACCACAGCTAGGATGCTAGCTATGGTTGCTGATGTGATTAGGGATTTTTTAGTTAACTTTTTCATATTTCTCCAAATTTATAACCGAGATTTCTTACTGTCTTTATATATTTTCCCGCATCCTTTAGCTTGCTTCTTAAGCTTGCTATATGGACATCTACGGTTCTTGTTTCTCCTTGGTAGTCATAGCCCCAGATTTTTATTAGAAAATCATCCCTGGTTATGACATTACTTAAGTTGTTCATAAATAAATTTAGCATTTCAAATTCTTTGTAGGTTAGGTCAATTTTTTCCCCATCGACCTTGACCGTACGTTTTTTTGTGTTAATGCTTATGTTTTTGTAGTTGATATGGTCGGTATCTTTTTTGTTTGACCTTCTTAGGACTGCCTTGACCCTACTTAAAAGTTCTAGGATTGAAAAAGGCTTACTTATATAGTCATCTGCCCCACTTTCTAGGCCTAGGACCTTATCAAATTCATCGGTCTTGGCTGTAAGTATTATTACTGGCAGGTCAGAAAATTCTCTTATTTCCTTTAAAATTTCTATCCCGTCCTTGCCTGGCAGCATTAGGTCAAGAAGTAATAAATCGCAAGGCTTATCCCTTATGATATCTACTATATCGATTCCATCCTCAAAGGTCTTTAGCTCATAGCCCTTCTCACCCAGGGCGTAGGCTACTAAATTTCTTATTGCCTTGTCATCTTCAACTACATATATCATTTATAACCTCGTTGCTAATTCTGCTACTCTTCTTAGCCTATCTCCTAATCTTTCAAAGTATTTGAATAAGAGGATTTTATTTGACAATTCCACCGCTCCTATCTTATCGTCTTTGTTTAGTTTTGCTGTATAATTTATTGCATCTACAAATAATTTGTTGTTTATTTCGTCTTTATCTATGGTTTTATGAGCTAAGTCCTTATCATCATCTACAAAAGCCTTCATAGAATCAAGGGCCATTTCCTTTTCATTGGCTATAAATTCTTTTAAAAAGTTTGCCTCTTGATCTGTAAGGTCGTATTCTTTTAGGATGGTCGCTGCCGATGTGAGATGGCTTGCGATTCTTTTTTGACTTGAGGCAAGCTTTATTTCCATTTGCAAAAACCTTAAATCGCTTGCTACCGGTTGTTGGAGGGCAAGGAGTTCAAAGCAGAAATTTTCCACCCCGCTTGCTCCCCTTCTAATATCATCATAAAGCTCTATTACATGGTCTAAATTTTCTTTATTCTTGCTTTCCAAATATAGGTCAAATCTATCATAGGATATTAATATTAGCTGGTTGACCTTGCTTGACATTTCCTTGATTGAGTCTAGGTCGTTTATAAATCTACTTCTCATCATATCATCCAAACCTTCCTGTGATATAATCTTCAGTCCTCTTATCAGCTGGGTTTTCAAAGATTTTTTTTGTATCAGCCATCTCTATAACTTCTCCTGTTAGGAAGAAGGCTGTTTGGTCAGAAATCCTCGCTGCCTGTTGCATGTTGTGGGTTACTATTACTATTGTGTAATTTTCTTTTAGCTGATCCATTAGCTCTTCTATGGCTGCTGTTGATATTGGATCTAAGGCACTTGTTGGCTCATCCATTAGAATTATTTCAGGATTTACTGATAGGGTCCTTGCTATACATATCCTTTGCTGCTGGCCACCTGATAGTGATAGGGCATTTTGCTTAAGCTTATCCTTTACCTCATCCCAAATTGCTGCAGATTTTAGGGATTTTTCTACGATTTCATCAAGACTATCCTTATCTCTGATTCCACTTATTTTTGGCCCGTATGTTATATTGTCATAGATTGATTTTGAAAAAGGGTTTGGTGATTGGAAGACCATTCCTACATTTCTACGAAGGGAGACGACATCCACATCTTTTTTGTAAATATCCTGCCCCTCTATTTCTATTAAACCTTCTATTTTACACGAATCAACAAGGTCATTCATCCTATTAAAGCATTTTAGGGTTGTAGACTTGCCACAGCCAGAGGGGCCTATGAAGGCTGTTACCTTGCCTTTTCTGATATCCATATTTATATTTTTTAAGGCCATGAAGTCGTCATACCATAGCTTTAAGTCCTTTACAAGGATTGATGTGCCCATGTCTTCGACTACTCTTTCCTTAAAGATTTTTTTGTTTGATTTTTTTATATCTTTTAGCTCTTGGTCTATATTTTTTTCAAGAGACTTTTCTTTTTTATTTTCCATTTTATTCTCCTAAGCTTTGACTATTTTCTTGCTTATTTTTGCAGATAGGAAGTTTATTATCACTACAAAAGCAAGTAGTAGGACCGCTGTGGCATAGGCTTCTTTTACATGAAATCCCTCACTTGATAGGACATACATGTGCACTGCCATAGTTCTTGCTGAGTCAAATAAACTTTTTGGTATTTCTGGGTGGGTTCCCATGGTATAGATTAGGGCTGCAGATTCTCCTACTATTCTTCCTGTGGATAGGAAGATTCCCCCTAGGATTCCGTCCATGGCATCTGGAAGTATCACCTTAAAGATGGTCTGGATCTTTGTCGCTCCTAGAGCTAGGGATGCTTGGGCCTTTTGAGGGTTTACTGTAAGAATTGCCTCTTCTGTGGTCCTTATAATTGTAGGTAGGACCATGATGGCTACTGTCAAACATCCTGCAAGGAGAGAATATTTCATTCCAAGTCCAAGTCCTGTTCTTGTTACAAAAAATAGGTAGCCAAACAAGCCATAGACTATAGATGGGATTGATGATAGGATTTCTGTTGAAAACCTAACTGCCTGTATTAAAAATTTGTTTTTTGCGTAATTTGATAGGTAGATGGCTGTAAAGATTCCTACTGGTAGGGACACGATTAGGGTTAGAAGGATTGTCATCAGGGTTGCTATCAAGGAAGGCATGATTGAGACATTTTCTGATGTGTATTTCAGAGAGAAAAGTCCCGGCGATATATTAGGTATGCCTTCAAATAGGATATAGGCGATGATGATTCCCGATACAGCATAGCCTAGGGTTGTTAGGGTCATTATTAGACCTTTAAATAATTTACTCATCTTAGCTCCTAAAATTTGCTTTCTGTTTTATTTCGTATGATATTAAATAATATGTTTATGATCAGGATAAAGCAAAAGAGGACCATGCCTGTAGCTATTAGGGCCTGCCTGTGCATACCTGATGCATAACCCATCTCTAGTACTATGTTTGTTGTTAGGGTTCTTGCTCCCTTTAGGAGGGATGTTGGCATCATAGGCTGGTTACCTATGACTAGGTAGACTGCCATGGTTTCACCTATGGCTCTGCCTATGGCAAGGATTATTGATGAAAATATTCCTGATTTGGCATATGGCACTAGGACCTTGGCAATGGTCTCTTCCTTGCTTGCTCCAAGGGCAAGGGATCCTGTCATAAAGGTCTTTGGCACCTGCCTTAGGGAGTTTTCTGAGATATTTACCATAGTCGGTAGGATCATGATGGCAAGGAGGAGGGATGCTGTGAGCATGTTCATACCACTTTTAACTCCAAATATATCCTTAACTAAAGGCACTAGGACCATCATTGCAAAGAAACCATATACTACTGATGGGATTGCTGCCATGAGGTTGATGAGTGACTTGAGCGAGCCGTATGATTTTTTGGCATAATAGGCCATAAATATTGATATGGCTAGGCCAAAGGGTACTGCTATTAATGTTGATACTAAGGTTACGATAAGAGATCCTACTATCATTGGTTTTATACCAAATTTTGGATTGCCTGCAGTTGGTTTCCAAGTTGAGCCTGTGATGAATTTTAAAAGTCCGTATTCATTTACAAACTTCATACCCTCAGAAAATATGAAGAATATGATAAGTAAGATAAGAAATACGGACATTACTGCAGACAAGAGGAAAATTATCTCGCCGATTTTTTCCCTTATCTTTTCCATTTTACTTTCCTAATTCGCTTGTATTTGAGATTTCGCCCTTAAAGATTTGTTTTAGTTGATCTATGGTCAAATCTTCAAGTTTGCTATCTTTATTAACTATTACGGCTATACCATCTGTAGCTATTACCTCTACGGCTAGCTTGTCTTTTTCTTCATCTTTTAGTTCACGGGATGCCATTGCTATGTCAGCTGCACCATCTATTACTGCTTCAATTCCTGCAGATGATCCAGTTGATTGGATTTCGATGTTGGCTTCTGGATTTAGTTCCTTATATTTTTCTACCATTTTTTCCATAAGTGGGGTTACTGAGGTAGAACCTGCTACTGTGAGTGTTCCCTTAGCACCACTTGCCTGGTATTTTTCAGAATCCTTAAGTGGGACATAGCCTTCTTCTAGGCTTAGGGCTTGGGCATCTTCGCTTATTACAAATTTAAGGAAGTCTTTGGCAAGGTCTGATAATTCAGCTTCTTTGTAGGCAAGGTTAAATGGTCTAGAAATCTTATATTCGCCAGAAGCTATGTTTTCTTCTGTAGCCTCGACTCCTTCTACCTTAACAGCCTTAACTGTATCATTTAGAGAACCTAATGAGATATAGCCAATTGCTCCTTCATCGCCAGCTACTGTTTGCATAACAGCATTGGTAGAGTTTTGAACTACTGCGGCAAGGGTAGTCATGTCTTCTTTCTCGCCGTCTACTTCTTCTTCAAGGCCGACTAGCTCTATGAAGGCACCCCTTGTACCTGAACCATCTTCTCTAGAAACTACAGTAAATTCATAATCAGCTGCATCTGTCTTGCTTGCTGCTTCTTCCTTTGCTGGTTTCTCTGTAGCTGTTTCTGTTTTTGTTTCTTCTTTTGCCTGATCACCATTTCCGCATCCTGCAAGGATAAGTCCTAGTGAAAGTGTTGCTGCTAAAATTTTTTTATTTGTAATTTTCATTTTTAACTCCTTAAAAGTTTTTCTTTCGATATCTATAATACTAGGCCAATACTAAATCCGTTTTAAGGTTATGTAAAATCTATGTAAAATCTAAAAATCCCCACAAAAAAAGACCATTTTACTGGTCTCTTTTAAAAAATTTAGCCTTCTAAGACTTCTTCAAGAGTTGATCCTTGCTTCTTATCTGCATCTGTTTCAGGAATCATTACATTCATCAAAATTGATGTGAGAGCAGCAAGGACTACTGGAGAAACCCCGATTGCATTTTTAAGAGCCTCTGGCATAAATGTTATGCCTGCAGATTCAGCTGTTGTAACTATGGTTGTAAAACCAAAGCCAATAGCAATTGCAATTCCTACTATAGAAGTGTTTCTCACTGTAAGTGGTTGTTCGGTTATCATCCTGATACCATTCATAGTGATGGCTGCAAATACTGAAAGGGTTGCGCCTCCTACTACTGGAGCTGGGATTGTTGTAAGTAGGGATGATATTTTTGGCATAAAGCCTGCTATAAGTATTATTAGGCCTGCTTGGAAAAATACCTTCCTATTTATAACCTTGTTTACTGAAACAATACCAGCATTTTGTGAAAATGTAGCTGTTGGAAGACATCCTATAAAGGCACCTATAACATTTGCCACACCAAAACCTACAATTCCTCCCCTAAGCTCATCATCTGTTGGGTTTCTATCCATTCCTCCGATGGTGGTTGATGACATATCTCCAATTCCTTCTATACATGTAACCATAAAGATGATTACAAAGGAAATTATGGCTGATGGTTCAAATTTTATGCCAAAGTGAAGTGGTGCTGCTACTGATAACCAACCTGCTTCCCTAACTGGTGATAGGTCTACCATATCAAAGAAAAATGCTATGATATAGCCAACAACCATGGCAAATAATACTGAAGCAAGTTTAGTAATGCCCTTGCCAAAGTGGTTAAGACCAACATTTACAAGAAGGGTGATTATACCAACAAGCCAATATTGCCATGCTCCCCAACCTGGGGCCATAACTGATCCTGCTCCACCCATATTTGTAATAGCAACTGGATATAGGGTAAGGCCTATAGCCAAAACTACAGTTCCTGATACAAGAGGTGGGAAAAATGGTGTTATATATTTGAGGGCAAGACCGAACACTATAGAAACAATAGCTCCTATTAATTGACTTCCTAAAACTACGGCCACAATTCCTTCGGGACCTAGTGATTCAAATTGACCACAAAGGGCAATCATGGTTGGTACATATGGGAAGGCTACACCATAAATCATAGGTAATTTACTACCCAAAATCCCTATTGGATAAAGCATCAAAAATGAAGTGAGGGCTGATCCTATAAGGGCCATCTGTACAAGTATAATGCTATCAGCGTGACTTAGGCCTGCTGCATCAGCAAAGATCAAAGCAGGTGCTACACAACCTGCAATCATTGCGATTACGTGTTGTAAAGCTAGTGGGAAGGCTTCTTTGAAAGAAACTTTGCCTTCAAATTGAAACAATTCTTTAAATTTACTTTCCATTTTCTCTCCTATTTTATTTTGGACAAAGAAAAAGCCACCTACAGGTGACAAGCTTATTCATTTATCCTAGTTCTTTTTTTGAAATGGCTAGTATAAGTATGTATAAATCAAAAAATTTATTTCTACCATTTCTAGATAAGTTATACAGTTAAAATCCCTTAAGTCAAGTTATTTATAAACCTTATTTTTTATAGTAATTTCGAAAGAAAATTTTAGTTTTGTACAATTTTTATTTTCCTATAAAAGAAGTAAAATAGAAGAATAATAGCGAAAAATAGAAGATGGAGAATTAATAATGAAATTAGTAATACCAGAAGCCTACAAGTCAAACGAGGACCTTTACAGGACTCAAGTTTTAATAAAGGAAATAAAAGATTATTTTCAAATCAACCTAGCCAATAACCTAAATTTAAAAAGGGTATCGGCTCCCCTATTTGTATCAAGCAAATCAGGTTTAAATGACAACCTAAATGGCGTAGAAAAACCAGTATCATTTAACTTGCCAGAGGCTGATAACGAAGAAATGGAAATTATCCATTCCCTAGCCAAATGGAAAAGATACGCCCTCATGGAATATAAATTTAAGACCCACGAAGGCCTCTACACAGACATGAACGCCATTAGAGCATGCGAAGAGCCTGATAATACCCATTCCTTTTATGTAGACCAATGGGATTGGGAGCTTATAATTGACAAAGAAGACAGGACAGAGGAGTATCTAAAGCAAACAGTAGAAATTATTTACAGGACTATGAAAAGTCTAGATGAATACCTATGCGGTCTTCTTCCAACAAGGCAAAAACTTCTTAAAGATCAAATAAGATTTTTAACAAGCCAGGAACTTCTAGCCATGTATCCAGATAAGGATAGCAAGGAAAGGGAAAGGCTTGCTGCCAAGGAATTTGGGGCAATATTCCTATCACAAATTGGTACAATTTTAACAAATGGAGAAAAGCATGACAACCGTGCCCCAGACTATGATGATTGGCTCCTAAATGGAGATATAATCGTCTATAACCCAGTTCTTGACGATGCCCTAGAGCTATCATCCATGGGAATCAGGGTAGATAGCCACAGGCTAAATGAACAATTAAAACAATCAGGTAACCTTGATAGGCTAAAATACGACTATCACAGGCTCCTCCTTGATGACAAGCTTCCACAAACAATCGGTGGAGGAATCGGCCAATCAAGACTATGTATGTTCTTCTTACAAAAGGCCCACATAGGAGAAGTCCAAGTATCCTACTGGCCAGACAGCCAAAGAAGGACACTCGCCAACAAGGGAATACAATTATTATAAAAAAATCGCTTAAAAGGCTCTTGCCTTCTAAGCGATTTTTAATTTTCTCGCAAATATTCTTTAATCTCTGCTATAAAAAGATCACCATACTGTATTAGTTTTTTCTCTCCGACTCCCTTTATCCTTAGGAATTCTTCCTCTGTCTTTGGCTTATTTATAGCCATGTCCTTTAGGGATTGGTCGGAAAATATTATAAATGGTGGGATTTTTCTTTGTTTTGAAAGCTCTAATCTTAGGCTTCTGAGCCTTTCAAATAGGTCTTCTTGGTCGGCATTTGCTAGATCCATTGACTTGTGCTTTTTGCTGGTTGATTTTTCTTCTTCTCTTTTTCTTATATAAAACTTATCTTTGGAAAATAAGATATCCTTTGATTTTTCTGTCAGGGCAAGGATTGGATAATCAAGACCATTGACCTTGATGTAGCCATCTGCTAAAAGGGCTGCGACCATATCCTTGATTTCCTTTTGGCTGGTCTTGGCCATGATGCCAAAGGTTGAAATATTTTCTAAATTTTTCTCTCTTGAGTTTTTATTCTTAGACCCCCTAAGGCAATCAACGACTGTATTTATCCCATATCTCTGGTCAAGCCTGTAAATACAGGATAGGATCTTCTGGGCGTCAACCGTCTTATCGATTTTCTCGCTGGTCTCCAGGCAATTTGAGCAAAATCCACAGTCATTAATCGCATCTTGACCAAAATATTCAAGTATATAGGACCTTAGGCACTTACTCGTATTTACATAATTTATGATGGTTTGGAGTTTTTCAAGCTGGATCCTCCTATAAGCCATATTATCAGTTTGGTTTATTAGGTGCTTATTTATGATTATGTCTTGGGCTGAGTAAAGGAGGATACAGTCAGAGTTTTCCCCATCACGACCTGCCCTACCTGCCTCTTGGTAGTAGGATTCCATATCCTTTGGCATATTGTAATGAATTACAAAACGCACATTGGACTTATCTATCCCCATGCCAAAGGCATTTGTCGCTACGATTATATCTTTTTTATCAAAGAGGAAGTCTTCCTGGGCCTTTTTCCTATCAAGCTCAGTCAGACCTGCGTGGTATTTGGTGGATTTTATGCCAAGGGCCTTTAAGTTCCTATCTATATCATCAACTCTTTTTCTGGTAGATGCGTAGATTATGCCCGATTCATTTTCGTGATCTTTGAGATAGTCTCTCAAAAATTTGAGCTTTTCCTTGGGTTTTTTGATTTCAAACTTAAGGTTGGGCCTATCAAAACCTGTAATTTTGACAAAGGGATCCTTAAGCCTTAGATTTGCTATTATATCTTCCCTTACCTCTCTTGTAGCTGTGGCTGTGAAGGCTAGGATTTGTAGGTCATCACCTAGAATTTC
The DNA here is from genome assembly GCF_026131665.1 of Anaerococcus sp. NML200574. Classification (NCBI taxonomy): domain Bacteria; kingdom Bacillati; phylum Bacillota; class Tissierellia; order Tissierellales; family Peptoniphilaceae; genus Anaerococcus; species Anaerococcus sp. NML200574. Next base: position 33,045 of record NZ_JAMXSM010000001.1, read on the forward strand.
GTAAAGCTCTGGTATTAACTTATAAGAAGGTCTAAAGTCATGGCCCCATTGGGATATGCAGTGGGCTTCATCAACTGCCACAAAGCTTATGTCAATATCTTTTAAAAAGTCTCTAAAAAACTCATTTTCTAGCCTTTCTGGCGACACATATAATAGCTTTATTTCCCCATTTCTTACTTCTTTTAGTGTGTTAACATAAGTCTCATAGTCCTGGCTTGAGTTTATAAAACACGCCCTTATCCCATCTTCCCTCAGGGCATCAACTTGGTCTTTCATTAAAGAAATTAAGGGAGAGATAACAATAGCTGTCCCATTCTTTATTAGTGCTGGCAACTGGTAGCAAATTGATTTGCCTCCACCGGTAGGTAGGACTCCGAGCACATCCCTTCCTTCTAGGATATTATTTATCAAATCCTCCTGGCCTGCCCTAAAGGAGTCATAGCCAAAGTATTTTTTTAGTTTGTCTAATATCTTTCCTGTCATATTTATCCTTAAAAAAATAATTAAGCCCTAGGACTTAATTATTTTCTTCATCACTATTTTCAATATTTGTATCATTTTGGTCTTCTGAGTCTGTTTGATCAGAATCTTCTTCAGATTCTTCTCTTTCTTTGTTTTCTCTTTCAGTCCTGTCGATGTTTTTCTCTAAGGCATTGTCTTTTGTTTTTTTAATCTTAGATTCATTTGTTAGGTACTCTTCATGTTCTAGCTTGGCTCCCTCGCCCCTATTAAAGACAATGTCACCAATTTTTGTTCTAAGGGTGACTTTATTTTTACCCTTATTTTCTGACTGGTAGCCATCTTTTATATTCCTATATGAAATATTGCCAAGAACGAAGTTACCCACTTCAAGATTTGCTGTAAGATCGTAGTTATCAATCTTATCCCTAGCATCTACTAAGATATCTCCTGTTTGAGTTTCAAAGTCTAGTCTGTTACCTAACTTGCTGTCAGTTATTTTTATATCACCTGTAGTAGTCTTAAGGATTGTGTTTGATATTTCACTCTTATCTAGGGAAATAGATCCTGATTCATTTGTGATAGAACCTTGGAAAAAGCCATTGTTTAAGCTAATATTTCCACTTCTTATCTTTAGGTCAAAGTTTTTAACTTCTAGGTCATCAATCTTTACATCACCTGCTCCAATTGAGCCCTTAATCTCTTCGATACCGCCTTCTGATGGCAAGAAAATCCTTACTATTGGAATTTTATCCTTCATGTAAAGATTTTTGCCCTCGATTTTGGACTTAAGTTTTAAAACTCCGCCCTCAAAGCTTACATCAAGCTTATAGGCATCATCTTCTCCCCTATATAATTGGGTGTATTCTATATAAGGATTTGTTGGTGACCTTTGGATTCTAACATCTGATGAACCAAGGTCAAAATCTATAGATTTGATTTGGTTTAAGTCAACCCTCATAATTCTTGATTGGTTGTAGGAATTTTCATCTATTTGACTGCTTGTAGAGGCATTTTTGATAGATGCATTCTTCCTTGAGCTAATCATAAATATTACAAGGCCTATAAGGATTACTGCAATTATCCCAAAAACTAAAGACCTCTTGTTAAGCTCATTTATACTCTTTAGAGGGTTAGGCAATTGAAATTCTGTATTGAATCTATTTTCCTTGTCTTTTTTACTTTCGAACTCTTCTTTTTTCTTATCTTCTATTAAATCTTCATCTATCTTTATCTTCTTATCGTCCACTGTCACCACCGCCTATATTTTGATTTACTAATATGCCAAAAGTCATTACAAATAGCCATCCCACGTAATAAAGGCTATTTGCTTTAACCATAAAATTTGCAAAAACTAATTCTAGTAGTTTTGAATTTATTTCTCCTCTTAGTAAATATTGTATCACAAAAACAAGAGAAAATACATTTATTAATGATATAAAAATCAAAAAAAATTGCTTTGTAACTACTAATTCATTTATTTTTATATAAAAATTTAAGATTAGGGTGAATATACTTATGAGGATTAGGTAGGCAAGAAATAATTCTTCTCTTACAAAAAATATAGAAGAGCCTATAAATATAAGGATTAGAAGAGCTTTTAACTCTTTAAATACATCTATTTTTATCAATATCTTACCTCCCATAAATAAAGCCCTGCTGGAGAAAGGGCTGGATTTGCTCTTTTTTTATTTTCTTTGTCAAAAAAGGCCCTAAATTCATCAAGACTTAACTTGCCTCTGGCAAGTTCTACTAGGCTACCTGACATTATCCTAACTTGGTTATGAAGAAATGAATTTGCCCTAAAAAATAAATTTAGCCTAGGACCATCTTGACTAAAATAACAATCATCGATTGTCCTTATAGTATTTATCTTAAGGTCTGTATCTTCCTTCATAAAGAGCCTAAAATCATGGGTTCCTTTTAGGACATCAAGCCCCTCTTTTAACTTATCTAAATCAAGCCTATATGTTATATTTTCCATATAAAACCTGTATACTGGATGCATAAGCCTATCTTGATAGATTACATACTTGTAGGTCTTATCTAGGCAAGAAAATCTAGCGTGGAAATTAAGGTCTACTTCCTTTGAAGAAAGGGCTAGAATATCATCAGGCAGATGAGCTTGGATATGGTAGGAAAAGGCCTTGGGATTTATATCAGATGCAGTTAGGAAATTAAAATAAAAACTCCTTGCATGTACTCCCCTATCTGTCCTTCCGCAAGCTATTATCCTGTTTTCTTCCCCACTTACCTTATTGACTGCCTTTTTTATTTCTTCTTCGATGGTTCTTACATCCTTTTGGTATTGAAAACCAGAAAAGCCTGACCCATCAAAGGCTACTTCCATCAGTACATTTTTTACCATACAAAATACATTACTATTATGATTAGACAAAAGATTGTAAAGCCAATTAGGCTTATCCAATCGATCTTTTTCATATGAATTTCATTTAATCTTGTGCGCTCTTCGCCTATCCTATAAAGCCTAGCTTCCATAGCTGTTGCAAGATCTCCTGATCTTTTTAGGGCATTTATAAACAAAGGCACAAGTAGTGGAACCATTGACACGGCCCTATCTATGATATTTCCACTTTCAAAGTCAGCTCCCCTTGCCATCTGGGCCATCTTTATCTTATTTGCTTCATCAAAGAGTGTTGGGATAAACCTTAGTGATATTGATATCATCATAGCAAGCTCTCCTGCTGGAAAACCAATCTTTTTAAGTGGTGAAAAGAGCTTTTCTAGACCATAGGTTAATTCCATTGGGCTTGTTGTGTAAGTTAGGACTGATGTTGATAAGATTATTAGGATTAGCCTTAAAATTGTAAAGGCAGTCCTATAGAGTCCTTCTTCAGTAAATTTAAGAGGTCCGACTGTAAAGATTACCTTGCCTGGTGTGGTTACAAGGTTAATTAGACCTGTTAGTACTATTATGAAAATTAAGGGCTTAAGGGACCTAAGGATTGACTTAAATGGTATCTTTGCAACTGCAAGCATAGCTATTAAAAGTATTACAAAGGGAATATAAGTATAAAAGTCCTTAACAAAAAATATTGTAATTATATATAAAAATACCCCCACAATCTTAACTCTTGGGTCAAGCCTGTGGATGAAGGTATCAAAAGGTAGGTATTGTCCTATTGTAATATTAGCCATTCTTAGCTCCTAAGTGCTTGTAAAGTTCTTCTATCGCCTTATCAACTGTGTAAATTTTATCATCTACATCTGGATTTTTCTTCTTGTAGGCCCTCATAAATTTTGTAATTTGAGGTACATCAAGTCCGATTGATTCTAGGTCTACTTGGGTGAAGGTCTCAAAAGTTGACTTATCTGAGTAAACTTCCCCCTTATTCATAACAATTACCCTATCAACATATTCTGCCACATCTTCCATAGAATGGCTAACTAATACTATCGAAAGCTCATCGTCATTATTGTATATATCTAGGATTTCAGAAAATATCTCATCACGTCCTATAGGGTCAAGTCCTGCTGTAAGCTCATCTAGAACAAGGACCTTTGGATTCATCGAAAGGATTCCTGCGACGGCAACCCTTCTTTGCTGACCACCTGATATTTCAAAAGGTGATACATCCTTATAGGTCTCATAATCAAGGCCTACCTTGGCCATGGCAGATCTAACTCTCTTATCAATCTCATCTTCCTTAAGGCCCATATTTTTAGGACCAAAGGCAATATCTTTGGCTATGGTTTCTTCAAATAGCTGGTTTTCTGGATATTGGAAGACTAGGCCAACCTTAAATCTGGCAGCCTTTCTCTTTGCCTTTTCCTTAGAATTTATTCCATCTATTATAACATCTCCATGACTTGGGATCAAAAGACCATTTAAAAGTTGGACTAGGGTTGACTTACCTGATCCTGTTTGGCCTATAAGGCCTATTATTTCTTTGCTATTTATCTCTAAGTTGATATCTTTTAGGGCATATACCTCATTCGGCAGGCCCTCGTTGTAGATATAATCAACATCCTTTATTTCTATTTTCATATGCTTTCCAAAAACTCCTCAGCTGTAAGGGGTAGTCTATCAAATTCGACCCCTTTTTTTGAAAGTCCGTAAGCTACTTCTGTCACTTGTGGCACTGCTAGGCCTAGCTCTTTCATCTTATCTACTTGGGAGAAGACTTCTCTGCTTGTGCCCTCTAGGGCCTTTTTGCCCGAATCTAGGACTACTATCTTATCGGCAAGGACAGCCTCTTCCATGTAGTGGGTAACGTAGATTATAGTTTTTTTGTAATCTTTATTTAAGCTTTGGATTAACTCAATTACATCCTTACGACCTTGGGGATCAAGCATGGCTGTTGGTTCATCAAAGATTATATAATCTGATAGCATGGCAATAACACCTGCAATTGATACCCTCTGCTTTTGGCCACCTGAGAGGTTGGATGGGTTTCTTTTCTTAAAGGCACTCATGCCAACTAGGTCGATGGCCTTATCTACCCTTTCCCTAAGTTCAGGATGCTCCACCCTTAAATTTTCTGGCCCAAAGGCAACTTCTTCTTCGACAGTTGTGGCAACCATTTGGTTATCAGGGTTTTGAAATACCATTGAGCATTTTTTTCTTATCTCCCACTGGTTTTCTTCATTACTGACTATCCCATCTATACTTATTGTGCCTGCACTTGGCGAAATTTGAGCATTCAAGAGCTTGCCAAGGGTGGACTTGCCTGAGCCGTTGTGGCCCAAAATTGCTACAAAGTCCCCCTTTTCTATATCAATGGATATATTATCCAAAGCTGTCTTTCCTTCTGTTTCTTCGTCTATACCTGGGTAGGTATAGGTCACATTTTCAATTTTTATCATCTTTCTTCCTAATAAGACATAGCTGGACTGTTGCTTGTGCTTGATTCATATACAACTACCGGTAGGCCAAATGGTACCATTTCAAATAGCTTGGCTGCCATTGCTGGTGGCATATTTAGACAACCGTGGCTGCCGTTTGAAAAATAAATTCCACCACCAAAACCGCCTCTCCATGGAGCATCGTGGAATCCTTCTCCATCCCATCCTATTGGCATCCAATAAGATACTGGGGTTGCATACCTTCCACCATTCATATCTGCACCCTTGAGGGTTGTATTTCTTTGTTTAGATTGGATTGAACCTACACCTACGTTGCTTGCCCAGGTAGTGGATGTAGGTAGACCTGATACTATTGATGTTTCTAAAACTACATTTCCATCTTGATAATACCACATATATTGTCTTGATAAGTCTACTTCTATATAGCTATCACCTAAATCCCCACCATCTTCATATCTAGCATAACCAGCCCTTTGATAAACTGGTTCTATATCTCCAGATTTTCTAGTGTTAATTAGCTCATATACCTTATCTATTGTTGCTGCTTGGTCTAAGATAAAACCGTAAACTCCTGGATTTACAGTAATCTTTCCTATGCCAGTTGCAGAAAATGTTCTGTTTTTGCCATAGGTATTGGTTTTATCAGCTACTTCTTCAATAAATTTAGCAAGTCTATCATAGTTTAATTCAAAGCTTGTTCCATTTGTATCAAACATATCGACAAGTTCTTGTCCTTCAAGCTTTATATCAAAGCCATTGAAGTTGAATTTTACTTTTAAACCCTCTATTGTCTTTCCATCTGCTAATAATTTTTCTAATTCTTTTGAATTATTTTTAACTTGAGGATTGATATAATCACTATCATCTAGGACTATTTCTTCCTTGTGAGAATAAATAGCATCCTTTATTTTTGCATCAAGTTTGTTAGGGTCGATCATATTTCCCATTACTTCTGGTATTATTGTAAAGGCCCCGTCGTTGTATTTTAAACTTGCATTTTCTGGCTTTGTAACATTTGTCATAAGGGCAGATGTACTTACGAGTTTTTCAAATTTTTTCTCATCATATTTTATATTATAATCAAAATTAAATTCATCATTTGCCACTTTTGCAAAGGCTAGTGGCCATTTAAATGGGTTTTGGTCAATAGATGCTGATTCTGGGATTGATGCCTTATAATCTACATCTTTAAGGTTGATTGTCGTAGCTCTTTCATCCCTGCCTTTGATATTTATAGAAAAGCTTTCAGCTGGTTTTTTTAAAGCTTCTTCTTTAGATGCATATGATATGTCCCTACCATTTACAAAGGTATTTGGAAGTGCTATAAAAGCAAAGACCACTGTTACTATTAAATATAATCCTATTATTACAAGTAAGCCTATTAAAAGTCCTCTAGACTTCTTGTTGTTTCTTTCGTCTGTCAAAAGTCCTCCTTGCTTGGTTTTTTGCCATAATATTGATAGAAATCTACCTTTTGGCCACCATTATATAACTTTCTTTTTCTAGATAATTTCCTCTTAAATTTCCTATCAAACTTATCATCTGCGCTTATAAAATATAAAGACCAGGTGTCAAGCCTTGCTAGCTTGTTGTTCATCTTTTTATAAATCTCATCCATGTCTATGTCAGATAACCTAAGTCCGTAGGGTGGATTGGATATAAATATACCGTAATCATCCTTAAGTGCCACAGATGAAATATCTCTTGTTATAAAAGAAATATCTTCTTCTACACCTGCATTTATAGCATTTTGCTTGGCAAGACTTATGGCCCTGCCTGATATGTCTGAACCTAAAATATTTAGCTTTTTAGAATAATCTATCCTTGCTAGGGCTTCTTTTTTGGCATCTTGATAAACTTCAGGTCCTATAAATTTAAATTTATTAAAGTCGAAGTCCCTATCTATGCCAGGGGCTATATTTCTAGCTATCCTTGCAGCTTCTATAAGGATTGTCCCCGACCCACAAAAGCCATCGAATAAAAATCTTTCTGGCTTATAAAAAGATAGGTCTACAAGGGCTGCCGCAATATTTTCCCTGAGGGGTGCCTTTACCGAATCTTCTCTATATCCTCTCTTATGAAGACCCTCTCCAGATGTATCAAGGCAGATACTTGCCCTATCCCTATCTAGCATTATCTCGATTTTGACTCTTTCGGCTGATTTTTCAAAATGTTTGACCTTATAAAAGGCCCTTAACTTATCTATTATGGCCTTTTCGCTTATAGATTGGATTGACCTTAAAGAAAATAGCTTAGACTTGTAGGTCCTTGCATTTACTATAAAATTGCTGTCCTTATTTAAGATATTTTGCCAAGAAATTTTATTTACTCCCTCAAAGAGTTCTTCAAAATCTCTTGCAATGAATGATCCTATTTCTAGAAAGATCCTATCTGCATGCCTTAAATTTATATTTAGTTTTCCTAAGTCGCTAATCTTGCCATTTAAGACAATCATCCCATCACTTACTTCAAAATCTTCATAGCCTAAATCTCTTAGTTGAAATTTGACTAGGCTTTCAAGGCCGAAGCTTGTGGTAATTAGTATTTTTTCCATAGTTTTATTATAACAGTTTTTTAAAGCTTTTCATCTTTTTTGACACAAGAAAAGCCACAAAAGTGGCTGGTTTCTAAATTATTTTTTTCAAAAACTCATAAGTCTTGGAAAAGACGATGTTTCTCACATCTTCATTGGTAAAGGAGTGGTCTGCTTGGTCGATTTCTTCATAGGTCGCATATTTAAAGGCTTTTTGCAATTTCTCATTTGCATCCCTAAATACCAAGGCATCCTTATTTCCTCTTAGGATTTGTACCTTGCCTTCATATTCTTTGGCCTTGCCATAGATATCTTTTAGAATAAAGTCCAAGAGGAAATTGATATGGAGTCTCTTTCCTCCAATATCAGCATCCCTAATGCTTGCTACAAGCTCATCGAAAGATTGGCCAGCCTTTATCTTGCTCTGACTTAGGGCTTCTCCCTCAAACACTGTCTTTGCCATGACCTTTAGATAGTCCTTATCGTTCATATCGCTTGCTGGAGCTAAAAGTACTAGGGCCTTAGGCTTTAGTTTATAGGCTAGAAGTGTTGATATTACTCCACCTAGGGAATGACCTATCCAGAAAATCTTATCCTTGTCAACAAAATATTTAAGCTTTGCAAAGTCATTCATCATTTCCGCTTCTTCAAGCTCTCTTGATACGGTCATATCATAAAAGCTTCCGTCTGATTCACCAGAACCTGAAAAATCAAACCTGATTGTGACAAAGCCTCTATCTGTAAGATATTTTGAATGTTGGATTCTAAAGTCTGTTGACCCATTCCTATCTCCCCCAAAACCGTGAAAGAAGATGGCTGTTGGGTATTTCTTGTTGGCATCAAAATCATCAGGGGTGTTTATCACACCCCTTAAAATTATGCCATCTGCTTTTCTTATCTCTTGGTAGATGTATTTCATTAGGCTAAAACTCTTGCAACTTCTATTCCACAAGCTGATGCTTGGGATAGAGAGTGGGTTGCTCCTGAACCATCACCTATACAATATAGGCCTTTTTGGGTTGATTCAAATTTATCATCTACTTCTACTTCTGAGTTGTAGAATTTAACTTCGATTCCATATAATAAGGTATCATCATTTGCCATACCTGGTGCTATCTTATCTAGCTGGTAGATCATCTCGATTATATCATCAAGCTGTCTCTTTGGCATTACTAGAGATAAATCTCCTGGTGTTGCCTGCATGGTTGGCTTGGTAAAGGACTTGGCCATTCTTCTTTCTGATGAACGACGACCCTTAATTAGGTCACCAAATCTTTGCATCAAAACTCCCCCACCTAGCATGTTTGAAAGCCTAGCTATTGATTCGCCATATTCATTTGAGTCTTCAAATGGCTCTGTAAACCTATTTGTAACCAGAAGGGCAAAGTTTGTGTTTGCTGATTGTAACTTAGGATCTGTAAAGGAATGGCCATTTACAGTTAGGATTCCATTAGTGTTTTCTGTTACAACATGACCGTAAGGGTTCATACAAAATGTCCTTACAACGTCATTATATTGCTTGGTTTGATACATTATCTTTGCTTCATAAACATCATCTGTTATATGCTTAAAGACTTCTGCTGGCACTTCTATCCTAAGGCCTATATCAACCCTATTTCTCTTAGATTTGATATTAAATTTATCACAAACCTCACCTATCCATTTAGATCCAGACCTACCTGCAGCAAGGACTATATCATCAGACCTGAAAGTTTCTCCCTTATTAGTTTTAACTATATATTTTTCATCTTCATAGTCTACATCGGTGACCATGGTTGAAAATTCAAAGTCTATCTTATCTTTTACATAGTCAAAGATTCTTTGAAGGATTAGCTTGTTTCTATCCGTACCAAAGTGGCGAACCTTGGCATCTAATAAGTGAAGGTCATGTCTTAGGCATATTGTCTTAAGGTTGTTTTTGTCTGTGGAATATAACTCAAGGTCATCTCCTCCGTCAAAATCCATTAGGACACTATCTACATATTCCATAAGCTCCATGGCCTTTTTTTCTCCAACATACCTATGTAAATCTCCACCAAAATTGGTTGTTATGTTGTATTTGCCGTCAGATAGGGTGCCTGCACCACCAAAACCATACATGATGTTACATGGCTTACATCCTATGCAGTGGTCAACCTTGCCATCTGTAATCGGACAAGACCTGTTTTCTACTTTTCTACCACCATCGATTATGAGGACCTTTTTCTTTGTATCAAGCTTAGTTAATTCATAAGCCAGAAAAGCTCCTGCTGCTCCTGCACCTACTACAATAATGTCATAGTCTTTCATGATTTCTCCTCTTCTTAGAATTCTACTTAACCTGCTATATTATACGATTTATAAGCTTTTTAGCAAACATTTTTATATTTTTTCGGATAAAGTGTTAAATTTTATGTAAACTATTGAGAATTTGTTAAGAATTAAGTAAAATACCTGTAATGATATTTATAATTTTTAGGTAATAAAGATTTTATTAGAAAGGAATTTTTATGAAAAAAGCTTTTGAAAGGGCCTTGCCCTACACAGTACCAGTTATAATCGGCTACATGTTTTTAGGCATAACCTTTGGTATTATGGTCAGTCAAGAGGGTTATAACCCACTTTTTGCACCATTTTTATCACTAACAATCTATGCTGGTAGCATGCAATTTATAATCCTTCCCCTCCTTAAGACTGATATTTCTATCATAGCAATTATTATCCTAACCCTATCAGTCAACATAAGGATGATGTTTTATGGGGTAAGCATGATCAAAGAATACAAGAGTTCAAGGAGCAAGTTTCTCTTTATATTAACACTTTCAGATGAAACCTTCGCCCTTGATACTTCTATTAAGCCACCAGCAGATGTTAAAAAAAGTGATTTTTTCTTGGCAATTGGCCTTATAAATTATTTGGTATGGGCCATCGCTACTTACATAGGCGCCCTACTTGGCAATCTAATTAGCTTTAATACCATGGGGATGGACTTTGTCCTAACTGCACTTTTCCTAGTGCTCTTGGTTGAGCAATATTTTGCAACTAAAAATCACAAGCCACTTAAGATTGGCCTAGCCCTATCTATAGCAGCACTTTTGATATTTAAGCCAGATAATTTTATGATACCAGCCCTACTTTTAATTGTTTTAAGCCTATATGGCCTCAGGGAAAGAATCGAGGAAAAAAATGTCTAGAATACTAATGATAGTCTTTGCATCAGCCCTAACTACTTTTTTAATCAGGTCAACACCTTTTTTCTTCTTTTCAAAAAAAGATTTACCTGATTTAATCAAATATTTTGGCAAGTACTTACCCTTTGCCCTCATGCCCCTACTTGTAGTTTTTGCCTTAAGAAATATAAATGTTTTGGCCTACCCTTATGGACTGCCTGAAATAATAGCATCAGCTACAGTAATTATTCTCCATGCTAAATTTAAAAAGCTCTTTATTTCAATATCTGTAGGCACTTTTGTCTATATGGTATTAATTCAATTAGTTTTTCTTTAAATTAGTAGTAAAATAAAGTCTAAGAAAAGAAATAAGTTTAGAGGAGAAACCATGAGAAAAGAAATAAATATATCTAACAACAAGGCCGTAATTAACTTTTCAAAGGCCTATTTCAACAACTCCGATGACTTGCTAAAAAGCGAGGGCTTCTTTGAAGTCATTTGCTCTTTTGTAAATCACCACAAAGAAAATAGAACAAGAATCTATACCTACCTAGAAAAATTTTTCAGGTCATCAGATATAGAGGCTCTTGCAAGCGAAATTAGGGACATAACAAAGATTCTTACAGTTATGAGCCTTGATGAAATCAGCGAAAAAATCAACAAGTACCACGACCTAAACAAGGAAAGAGAAGCCCTAACAAGAATCGTAGAAGATGTCTACGACTATTGGAGAAAGCTAGAAAGATACTCAATTATCGAACAATCTGACTATGATAGGGGCTTAGAAGTAGAAAACTTCCTATCTTCAAATATCAGATTTAAGGACCTTATCCTTGAAATCTACAGAAAGGTAGAAGTATCAGTTACAGGCAAAAGCCCAAAGGTATTTAGACAAGTACCAGCAGGTGCCAATGCTTCAATGATAGTTAAAAATTTCGAGATAGCCTATCCAAAAGATTATGCCTACCTAAATGAAATTCCTTTCATAACCAAGGTAATGATCGAAACCCCTTATATAACCTATACAAAATCAAATAAGAGGGACGGTTTCTTTGAAGAAGTAGAAAATAACCCAATAACAAATCTTGATATAGATACAGACGAATTTTTATGCTATCCAGCAAGAGTTGGGGATAATTTAGTCTATATCTACTTCCACCAAAACCTCATCACCCACGGCATATCAGCATCAAACCTTTTTGACCTAGCCGATGAAGAGGAAATTCAAAATAACAGACCAGATGCTATCTATGTATTTGGTGGAGAAAATTCTAAAGACCAAAACGTCTTCTACGAAGATAAGTCAGGCCTTTTAATAGGTTATGTAAACTATTCAGACAAGAAAGATTACTTCGGTTATCTTAAGAAAATGTGCCTAACCCTATCAAATATCATATCAATGAAAAAATCCTACCTCCCAATCCACGGTGCAGGTGTAAATGTAGTTTTACAAAATGGCAAGAGTGCCAATGTTGTAATCCTAGGCGATAGCGGAGCTGGAAAAAGCGAATCAATCGAAGCCTTCAGAACCCTTGCCAAGGATTATATAAAGGATATGACAGTAATCTTTGATGATATGGGCACATTCAGAATGAAAGATGACAAGGTCAAGGCCTACGGTACAGAAATCGGTGCCTTCGTAAGGCTAGATGACCTAGATTCTGGCTATGCCTTTAAGCAAATAGATAGGTCAATCTTCATGAACCCAGATAAGATAAACGCAAGACTAATCATGCCGGTAGCCGATTATTCACAAATCATGGCAGGCTATGAAGTAGACTTCTTCCTCTACGCAAATAACTATGACAAGATCAAAGAAGATGATAAGTCAATCGAATTTTTCGATAATAAAGACGATGCAGTCAAGGTATTTAAACGTGGAGCAAGGTTTGCTAAGGGCACAACTACAGAGACAGGACTTGTAGAATCCTACTTCGCAAATCCATTTGGCCCTTACCAAAAACAAAAAGTTTGCGACCAACTAATCGAAGGCTATTTCTCAAAGCTATTTATGGATAAGACAAAAGTTGGAGTCATAAGAACCCAACTAGGTGTAGAAGGCATGGAAACAGATGGCCCACTAAAATCAGCTAGAGAACTTTTTGAAATAATAAAGGCTTTATAAAATTATCAATAAAAAAGAGTTGAAATTCACTTAAGAATTCAACTCTTTTTTCATTTTCAATATTAAAGCCTTAGGATTTTTATAAAATCAAACAACTACAATTTTCCAAAATCACTTTAAGCTTATTTTCATTTGCCTATAGCATTTTCTCTGCCATAGTAAAATAAATATTGTTGGGCATAGCCTGCAAGATCTCCAAAGATTTCCCTAGCATAGTTATCCACTTGCTTTTTAGGCACTTCCTTGCCGATATAAAGTGTTTCCATGACTCTTTTAATCCACACATCTACAGGGAAGGTCTCCCTCCTGTGGTAGGCAAAGAGCATTATACAATCGGCAACCTTTGGTCCAATCCCTGGAAGCTCATTTAACCTCTTGTGAAGGTCTAAATCTGTAAGATTTTTCTCATCTTCAAAGTTTAAAAAGCCATCCACAAAGGCCTTAGCTGTTTCAACTATCCTTACATCACGAAAGCCTACTCTAGCGTGTTCTCTAAGCTCTAGTGGATCGACCTGAGCCAAGACTTCTGGTCTTGGGAAGGAATAATAAGAAGATCCCATATAATCACCAAGATAGTCTCCATATCTTTCAGAAATTATCCTAACTGCCTTTTTAATCCTTGGTATTTGATTATTGGCAGAAATTATAAAAGAAATTGTTGTTTCAAATAATTCTTGATTTAAAATCCTGATACCATAACCATAGTCGCACGCATCCCTTAGGGTATCATCTTTTGAAAGAAAATCCCTAATAGATCCATAATCTGTTCCAAGATCAAAGTAATCATAAAAAATCTCATAAAATTCATCAAGGCTCACATTTCTTATAAGTGTGTAGCCATCGCATTCTAGTAAATTTATGATTTTTCCTAAAAAAACAGCCGTATAAGACCCATCTTCTTCAAGCTTGAAGTTAAAACACTGACCGCATTCAAAAATATGGGTCGGATTAAAAGAATCTTCCCTAAGTTTTAAGCCCAGGGAAGTTTCTTCGATATTTAATTCTCTTTTATCTTTTGTTTCAAATCTCATTATCTAATCCTAAGTGCATGCACTGCTAGCCTTTGATCTGCATAATCATATTGGCATGTTGAAAGAGTAATAATTGTATCATCTTCCTTAAATGCCCTGGTATCAAGGCTTACCTCAGAGTTTGACCTTAATTTATTATAATATGGTACCTTATCCCCTGTATAGGTGAAATCTAAAGTCCTATAGTCATAATCTGATGGGATTCCATAGGCAGAAAATATCAAATATTCACGAAGACCATCTTCTGTTGTAAGATATATTGTCCTGTGCTTTTCTGCAAATTCTTGCTTTCTATATTGGTCAAGAGGTGTAAACATAGAGTCAATCTCAAGATGGTGACCATAGATAACAGAGTTATCATCTGTAATATCACTTGAATTATAAACATCCATAAAAATTGAACCTGCTATGTCATATTCCTTATTTAGGCCCTTTCTTAGATAGAATTCATTATCAGGTCCTTGAAGAATCGGATATTTTATGCCTGTGCCAGGAATTTCTATAACAGCAATAACATCTGAGTTTTGCTCTTTTAATTTCTTAAGTAGGCTTAGGTGAACTTTCTCAAGTCTAGCAAGAGGGTCACTTTCTTTGCCATCTTTGCTGCTTTGTCCTTCATCTCTAGCTACGTCTTCTTCTGCTTCTTTAGATAAGTTTTCTATATATCTATTATTTTTCATATTAGTCCAGTAATCTAGACCTCTTTTTCCTAAAATTGCTATGCAGGCTAATATTATCAAAATTAGGATAAACCTAATAAGCGCCATTATTTTTGATTTCATTTTACCACCTTTAAAACGTTCTTTTTACTAGTATAATATACCATAAGAGATGATAATTAAAAGTTTTTTATCAAAAAAGGAGTAAACATGAAAGATTATAAATTATATGTAGGAACTGTGTGCAGATATTGCAAAAAAGTTGAAGATTTCATGAAAGAAAATAATATAGAAATTCCCCTAGTAAATATAAATGAAGATAGAGATGCCATGATTAAGCTAATAGACGAAGGTGGAAAAAGACAAGTACCTTGCCTCTATCACGATGGCAAATATCTCTATGAATCTGACGACATAATAACCTATCTTAAGGAAAATCTTCTTGGATAAAACTATGATTAAGTTAATAGCATCTGATATTGATGAAACAATAATAGATCATAACCGCCTTGTACCAGAAAGAAACAAAAAGGCTATCAAAGCTGCCCAAGATAAGGGAGTAATAGTCATGCTTGCAACTGGAAGGGGCCCTTATGAAATATTTGATATACCAGACCAAGCCGGAGTGATAGCAGATGACCGCTTTGTCATATGCTGTAACGGTGCTGTAATCACGAATGTGAAGACCAAAGAAATTATAGATGTCCTAGATATGGACTTCTCCTACGCTAAAAAGATTTTTGAATATGCTTATAAAAATAAGCTTACCTTCTATCTTTATACCCTAGATAAAAAATATGGTATAAACCTAAGCGATGAAACACTCATTGCTGAAAGCCACATAAACCTTATAGAGGGGGACAATATAGACTTTCTAGAAGGCCAAACAGTTCTAAAAACAATAATAAAGAATTCAAATATGAACCAGCTCCAAGCCCTAGAGGTCGATATAGCAAGAATAACTGATTATAATCTTGAAATATCCTATTCATCAAATATGTACATGGAAATAAATGCCAAAGGCGTAAACAAGGCAATAGCC
The DNA here is from genome assembly GCF_026131665.1 of Anaerococcus sp. NML200574. Classification (NCBI taxonomy): domain Bacteria; kingdom Bacillati; phylum Bacillota; class Tissierellia; order Tissierellales; family Peptoniphilaceae; genus Anaerococcus; species Anaerococcus sp. NML200574. Next base: position 48,870 of record NZ_JAMXSM010000001.1, read on the forward strand.
CTAAAAAAAGTAGCCGACCACTATGGGATAGATATGAAAAATGTAATGGCAATCGGTGATAACTACAACGACGTAGCCATGCTAGAAGAAGCAGGAACTGCTATAGCAGTAAGAAATGCAAGATTGCAAGTAAAACAAAGCGCAGACTATGTAACCCAAGCAGATAATAGCAGGGGAGCTGTAGGCGAAGCAATTGAAAACTTTGTATTAAATTTATAAAATTAAGTAATTTAAAAGAGTTTGGAAATAAATCCAAACTCTTTTTTCTTACTCGTAAATTGATCTTTTTTCCCTATACGCTCTATACAAGTATAGCAATCCTCCTATAAGCAGGATAGGCAAAATCAATGACAAGACTTCTGCAAAGATCTTTATTATTAAAATAAATATTCCAATAACAAGACCTATCAATAAAATAGGTAGGCATAGGAATAATCCTATTATACAAAATGCAAGAGTTAATATTATACTTAAAATTATTAAAGTTGCGCTTAACATACATTTCTCCTTTTGAAGATATTATACACAATCTTAATTTTAATTTCAAGATTCTTAAATTTAAAATTTCTTAAATAAAAAACAGGACAAGCTAATCTCGCCCTGCTTATAATTACTATTAACCTCTAGCAAACATTTGACCATCAAGGATGTATAGAGCTCCCCAATTGTCTTTTGCTCTTTCAAGTTTTGTAACAATCTTAGAAACAGAATCTTCTTCTTCAACTTGTTCATCGATGAAGGCTTGGATGAATGAAAATACTCTTAAATCCTCATCTTTACTTACTTCAGCTATTTCATGAATTCTTCTTGTTACTTCTTTTTCATGAGCTAAGGCTGCTTTAAATACGTCAAGTAAGCTTTCATAATCATATTGTGGCTCTGGTATAGCTTTGTATCTTACATCGTAACCTACTTCTTGTAGGAAGTGTTTCATTTTTTCACCGTGTTCGATTTCTTCAGCTACTTGGTGATCAAACCAATGTGTGAATCCATCCATTTCAAGTCTATCTGTATATGCAGCCATTGCCTTATATACATATGCTGACTCATACTCAAAGTTCATTTGTTCATTTAATAATTCTAGTGCTTTACTCATTTATTCTTCCTTTCTCTAGATAATCTTCATAAGGTATATATACCCCATATATCTTAAAATCCTTATCTAAAATCTCCTTTATTACTTTTGTTGTGTCTTTGGAGTAAATTTCAACTGTGAAGGTCTTATCTTTAACCATAAATTCATCGCTTGGTAAAATTCCTTTATTTTTAAGCGCACTTAAAATATCCATCGCATCCTTCCTGGTAAATAACTCATCAAGTTGGAAACTATATGGATAAATCGTATCTGTATCAGTATTTGGATTTATTTTTTTGATTAATAATAAGTCATCCATAGTTTTCTCCTATTTTATATTTACCCTAAATAGTAAAAACTTAACAAGAATTTAATTTTTCTTCTGCTTCCCTTTTAGAAAATATACAACCACAATATTCTTGCCTATAAATATCATATTCTTTTGAAAGCTCTATAGACTTCTTATAGCCATCCTTCTTCTTAAAATCAGCATAGAGATATTTAATGCCAAGAGCTTCTTCAAGCCTTGCCCCAATCTCATTAAGCCACTGGGCATTCTTATAAGGAGAAATAGAAAGGCTAGTTGTAAAATACTCATAGCCCATATCTTTTGCATAGCGAGCAGTCTTATCAAGTCTAAGCTCATAGCAATCATAGCAAGCATCCCCAAACTCCCTATCATCCTTTCTCTTTTCTGCCACAAACTTAAAATCCTCCATGTCATTAGCAGGAATAATTACTCGGCCATCAAAGTGAGATTTCTCAGCCACCTTCTCCAAATTCTCCGCCCTCTTATCAAGCTCAGCCCTTGGATAGATCATTGGATTATAAAAATAAAGATCCATATCAAAATGATCCCTAAGCCTTTCAATAACTTGGGTAGAACAAGGCCCACAACAAACCTGAAGCAAAAGCCTAGGCCTTCTTCCTTCTTCATCAATTTTTTTAATTATATCCTCCATGACCCTGTCATAGTTTATCTTATTCATAAATTACACCTCTATTTTAAGTAAAAATTTTATTACTCATTAATTAATTGTACTAAATTTTGGGCAAATAAAAAGCCCAAGAAAAATTTCTTGAGCTTGTATATAAAATTCTTATCTCTTTGAGAATTGTGAAGATTTTCTTGCCTTTTTAAGACCAGCTTTCTTTCTTTCTTTCTTACGTGAATCACGTGTTAAGAAGCCTGCTCTTTTTAGGGCTATTCTATAGTCAGGGTTTGCTTCAAGAAGTGCTCTTGCTATAGCATGTCTTATAGCTCCTGCTTGACCATTGTATCCACCACCATTTACATTAACTCTTATATCATAGCTTGTAAGATTTTCTGTTAATACAAGTGGAGATCTTGCTATAATTCTTAGAGATTCAAAGTTGAAATATTCGTCTAAGTCTCTGCCGTTTACTAGAATGTTACCAGAACCTGGTACCATTGTTACTCTTGCAACAGAGGTTTTTCTTCTACCTGTTGATTGAATTATATTTTCTGCCATATTTTACTCCTTACTTTAGATCCAAAGTTTCTGGGAATTGTGCTTCGTGACCATGTTCGCTTCCTGCATATACTCTTAGTTTCTTAGCCATTGCACGACCAAGTTTGTTGTGTGGAAGCATGCCTACGATTGCGTGTTCTACAATTCTTTCTGGGTAAGTATTCTTCATGTCTTTGAATTTTGTAATTTTAAGACCTGATGAATATCCAGAATATCTCTTGTATTCTTTTTGATCTTCTTTGTTTCCTGTAAGAACTACCTTGTCTGCGTTTATTACGATTACGTAATCTCCAGTATCAAAGTGTGGAGTAAAGGTTGGTTTGTTCTTTCCTCTTAGTATTGCTGCAACTTGGCTAGCTAATCTACCTAGCACCATGCCTTCAGCATCAACAACATACCATTTTCTTTCGATGTTTGATGGGCTTGCAGTCCATGTCTTTTGATATTTCATTCATTCCTCCTGTGTATTTTTCGGCTACTTGCATTTAGACACCGCCCAAATAGCTAGCGGCTGTACTCGTCCTGGCATTTGTCTATCGCTTCCAGGATAAGCGACTTACTCGAACTTCAAAGAGGTCTGAGTCGACTGATATATAATACTCTTTTACTGCTATTTTGTCAACATCTTTTACTTGTTTCTGATATTTTTATAGGTAAAAGGTGAAAATATTATTAGCATTGGATAAATCTCAAGCCTTCCAAATAGCATGGCAATGGTTAGGGTTATCTTTGATAAATCGCTCATTGCCGCAAAAGATGTGATTGGTCCAAAGTCCCTAAGACCTGGGCCTACGTTGTTAAAGGTTGTAGCTACCGCAGCAAAGGCTGCTTCAAAATCTTCTATTTCTATACTTATTATAAACATAAATAGGACAAATAAAAGTATATAGATTACCAAATACTTATTTATTGATTCCTCTAGGTCTTCATCAATTTTCTTACCATCCATCTTATTCACTATGACCCTTCTAGGGTTGATTACCTTTCTTACTTGGTTGATGGATGATTTTACAAGGATTACAAGTCTTGATACCTTAAAGCCACCAGCAGTTGATCCTGCAGATGCTCCTATTAGCATTAATAAGACTATCAAGTTTCTTGAGAAAAATGGCCAGGACCCATAGTCTACCGACACATAACCTGTCGTTGTTATTATCGACGATACGGTAAAGATGGATTGGACGCCAGAATAAACTGGGTCACCGTAAAGGTCTTTTATATTTATAAATATAAGTCCTGATGCCACTGCAATTATTCCCAAATACCAGTAGAGCTCTTCAGATTTAAAGCTATCTCTTGCTGACCTTATTAGGGCAAAATAATATAGGTTGAAATTCACCCCAAATAAAATCATAGCAATGGTTAGGACAATTTCTATATATCTTGAATCATAGTAGCCTATTGATAGGCCCTTATTGCCAAAGCCACCAGTTCCAGCAGCTCCCATGGCATAAATTAAGGAATCAAATAGGTTCATCCCTCCAAAGAGCAAAAATATTACCGTAACACCAGTCATGGCCAAGTAAATTATATAAAGGACCCTGGCTGTTTGGCTTAGCTTTGGTGTAATCTTACCAAAAGATGGACCTGGCATTTCTTGCCTTAGAAGAGATGCTGATTCTGTATTGGTCTTAGGTAAAATCGCAAGAGTAAAGACAAGTATTCCCATACCACCGATAAGGTGGGATAGGCTTCGCCAAAATATTATAGAATGGGGAAGTCTTTCTACATCTAGGGCTACTGATGCCCCGCAGGTTGTAAAACCACTTGCCATTTCAAAGATGGCATCTATTATTGAATGATAATTTGTAGGTGTAAGGTAGAGAGGAATAGACCCTATTACCGAAAATATTATCCAACAAAAGGCTGTTATAAACATGGCCTCTCTTGTGTAGATATGTCCCTTGTCATCTCCTAATTTTACAAGGATAGATCCTGTTATTAAGGAAAATATAATCGGTATTATGAAATTAAGCTTATCTCTTAGGCTCTCGTTGTAAATAAAGGCTACTAGCAAGGGAACGGCCATCAAAAGGGCCAAGACCTGGAGGAGCCTGCCTAGGAGATGGTTTATTATCTTAAGATTCATTTCTCCTCCAATATATCATCTAAGACCTTAAAGTCATGGCTTGTTGTTGCCACAAGGACTGAATCTCCCAGGCTAATCTTAGAAGAACCATTTGGAACTTCTATCTCCCCATCCCTTTCCCTATGCTCTATGGCAAGGACTAGGCTGTCATCTCTGATTTTTAGATCCTTAAGGCTTACATCAAGGATTTTGGAATGCTCAATAGCCTTAAATTCTATAACCTCAACCTTTTCATCTTCTAGCCTATAAAGGGAAGAAATTGATTGGCCCCTGGCATTTCCCTTACTTCTTACAAACCTATTTATAACATCACTTGCCGCCATCTTTGGAGCAAAGGTTGTGTCTATATCAAGGATTCCTGTCATCTTCAAAAGCTTGGTCCTATTGACCTTGGCAATTACCTTATCGAGGCCATATCTTTGAGCAAGTAGGGAAATTAGGATATTTTCCTCATCTATGCCAGTTAGGGCAATGATGGCGTCGTAATCATTTATCCTTAGCTCTTCAAGAAGCTCTGGAGAAGACCCGTCAGCATTTATAACCACAGCCCCTGAATGCATCTGGCTAATCTCTTCTGCCTTTTTCCTATCAATTTCAACTACTGTCACCTTAAAACCTCTTTGTAGCAAAAGGCCAACTAGATATTTTGAAACATTTCCAGCACCTATGACCATTACATTTTTTATATCGTAGGCTCCCTTTTGTTCGTGCCTATAAAAGCTATCTACAGCCTGCTTCTCGCCAATCACATAAATCTTGTCATTGGCCTTAAGGATGTCATCACCGTGAGGTATTCTTACATCCCCATCTGAATTTATTATTCCTATCAAGGTGTGGTAATTTTCTGAATAGGAGATAAGGTCTGATATTTTTCTCCCATCAAGGTCTGAACCCTCATCTATAACTAACTCCATCATTAAGGCCCTGTCTTTAAAGAAGCCTTCAACATTTAGGGCGTGGGAATATTTAAGGGTTCTTTGTATATCCTTAGCTGCTATGTATTCAGGATTTATGATTGATTTAGCATCTGTCATCTGGGCAATCATCTTTTTATGCTTAACATATTGGGTTTCCCTTAATCTTATTATTATATTTTTGGCGCCAAGCTTCTTGGCAAGGGTTGATGCAATTAAGTTTACATCATCAGATAGGGTTATGGCTATAAAAAGATCGCAGTCCTTAACACCTGCCTCAATTAGGATATCAACATCCCTACCATCTCCCAAAAGCCCCATTACATCATTTGTTGCCAAAAGGTCATCCAGGACAGCCTTATCATTATCTATTACTACTATATCGTGGCCTTCGCTTGAAAGGTCACTGGTTACAAAAGAGCCGACTTTGCCGGCTCCTAATATTACAATCTTCATCATTTCTCCTTAGAAATCGCAAAATAAATCACATTCTTGTATTATACTTATTATTTTAACATTTCTAATATATAAAATCTATTATTTATTTAGATATTCATAGGCATATCTTGCTAGAAGCTCTGCCCCATATTTCATGGCCCTTTCATCCGGATTGAAATCTTGGGCGTGGTTTTGTGGGTGGGTTTTTGGATTTTCTGGGTCCCTTCCCCCTATAAACATATAAGTTCCAGCAACTCCTGGCACATCCTTATAGCCTGATAGGTAAAAACCAAAGTCTTCGCTACCTGATAATTTTAGGTCGGTTGAAACATTGTCTTCGCCAAAGATATCTTTTGCAATCTCTACAGAAAGGTCTGTGGATTTTTCTTCATTTATGACTGCTCCTGCACCCATATTGTAGTCAAAGACTGCACTTCCATCATAAAGCTCTGCTGAAAGCCTTGCTGCCTTTTCCAATTCTTTTACCATAAAGTCTACTGCCTTGTTAGAAAATGACCTAAAAGATCCCTCGACTCTTATGTCAGCAGGAACTGCATTTGCTGCAGATCCACCTTCAACTACTCCTAGGTTTAGGACGACTGGGTCAAAGACATTATCTATCTTTCTTGCAGAGATTCCATAGGCTGCATTTATGAAATTTGCAAGCATCATCATGGCGTCATTTCCTTGGTAAGGGGTTGATGAGTGGGCAGATTTGCCCTTAAATTCGACCTTAAAGAAGGTGTTATTGGCCATAACTTCTCCATAGCCTGTTGCTGCCTTGCCCAAATCCCATCCTGTATGGATGTGGATTGCAAAGGCAGAGTCTACATCTTTTGTAAAGCCCTGGCTTACCACAGCCCTACCGCCTTCTCCAGTTTCTTCTCCTGGTTGGAAAATTATCCTTACCCTACCCTTTAGCTCATCTTTCATCTTAACCAGTACCTTTAGAGCATTTAAAAGCATGGCTGCGTGGATATCATGACCACAGGCATGGCTTACACCTGGGTTTTGACTCTTATATTCAAAGTCATTGGTTTCTGCAATAGGAAGAGCATCTATATCAGCCCTTAAGAGGACAGTTTTACCAGTGCTTTCTGGATTTATCTCTACCATAAGGCCTGTAGGCTCGATTGCCACTGGGTCAAAGCCAAGGGCCTCAAGTTCTTTTCTTATAAACTTAGTTGTTTCTATTTCCTTCATTGATAATTCAGGATGGGCGTGCATATATCTTCTGTCTTCTATCATCTTTTCTTCATTAGTTAAGATTTCATCTCTAATTATATTTGTCATTTCAAATCCTTTCTTATTTCTCTAACATTATACCCAAAAGCCACTTATAAATAGCAAAACTCCCGCGAGGGGAGTTTCTAATCTGCTTGTGGAGCTATTTTTAAGTCTAAATATAGGTCATTATAAAGAATGGTCATCTCCTTACCTAGATCCTTAAAAATTTCAAGCTTTTCTATATCTTCATCGCTTGGATATAGAGTTGTATTTGCCCTTAATTCAGGATCAAGTAAGTCTAGGGCTTTCTTATTTGGTGTAGCATAAGAAACATATTCAGCATTTCTTGCCGCAACATCCGGCCTTAAAAGATAGGAAATCAAGGCGTAGGCACCTTCAGTATTTTTGCTTGTCTTTGGTATAACAATAGTATCAAACCATATGTTAGAGCCTTCTTTTGGGATTATATAAGATAGGTTTGGGTTTGCCTCTTGGGCAATTTCAGCCTCTCCAGAGAAAGTAATGCCTATATCAGCCTCTTCTAGGGCCAAGTACATCCTTATCTCATCAGCAAGGATAGCCTTAACATTAGCCATAAAATCTACTAGTTCATTCTTGGTTTTTCTTAAGACTGTTTCATCAGTGGTATTGGCTGAAAGTCCATCTTTCCAAAGGCCAATTCCAAGAGTCTCCCTTGCTCCATCAAAGGATAGGATTTCTCCTTCAAACTTAGGGTCAAATAGCTTGGCCCAAGAGTCGACATCCTCTGCCTGGTATTTTTTATTATTATAAACTATACCAAAAGATCCCCAAAAATATGGTATAGAATACTCATTATTTGGGTCATAAGCTAAGTTTAAAAATCTCTCATCTATATTATCAAGACCCTTAATTTTGCTATGATCAAGCTTTTTTAAAAGACCCTTGGCCTTCATCATCTCCACAGTGTATTCTGATGGAAAGGCCAGGTCGTAAGAAGTCTTGCCCTGTTCAATCTTGGCCATCATAGCCTCATTTGAGTCAAAAGTTTCATAGATTATGCGATAGCCTGTTTCTTCTTCAAAATCCCTTAGGACCTGTGGATCTACATAATCACCCCAGTTGTAAAAATATATATTTTTAGAATCTGAACCGTGGCTATTGGCATTTAGCCTTTTTTGTCCGATAAATAAGGCCAGGCACATGGCAAGGACTGCCAATATAAATCTATATACCTTATTCATAAGCACCCGCCTTTCTTTCTCTACTTTGTATTACATAGTAGCCTATGACCATTAAAAGTGATATGACAAAGATAAGGGCTGATAGGGCGTTTATCTCAAGCGAAATACCAGTCCTTACCCTAGAATAAATCTCTACAGAAAGAGTCGTAAAGCCAGACCCAGTCACGAAAAATGTCACTGCAAAGTCATCCAGCGAATAGGTAAGGGCCATAAAAAATCCTGCAAATACACCACTTGCTATATTTGGTAGAATTATCTTATTTAAGATAATCATATCATTTGCCCCCAAGTCTTCTGCAGCCCTCATCATGTCGGCATTTAGGTTATATAGCCTTGGCAAAACCATAAGGACTACGATTGGTATAGAAAAGGCAATGTGGGATAGAAGCACCGAATAAAAACCCATAGGGATTTTTAAAAGAAAGCTAAATAGTATTAGGAAACTTGCCCCCATCATTACATCAGGAAAAACCATGAGTACTGAATTAAGGCCCAAAACCCTCTGCTTAAGCTTCTTGCTTCTCATATAATAAATAGAAATGGCTCCCAAGGTCCCAATCACAGTTGCAATAACAGATGATAGGAGGGCAAGGATTATGGTATTTAGGACAATATTTATAAGTCTCTTATCCTCAAAAACCGCCAAGTAATGTTCCATTGTAAAGCCCTCAAAGCTATTCATATTTCCCTCACTATTGAAGGAGTAAAAAATCAAATAAGCTAGGGGCAGATACATTATTATGAAAATAAATATCAAATAAATATTTGCCAAAGAAAATTTCTTATTTTTCATAATCTCCCCCCTTCTTGTTCAGAAAGCTAATTACTAAAAACATCATTACAATCAAGACCAGGCCAATCGTAGATCCCATGCCCCAGTTTTGTGTAACTAGGTAGTGTTGTTCGACAGCCGTACCTAGGGTTATAATCTTATTTCCTCCAATTATCCTTGTTATCAAAAATAAGGATAAGGAAGGAATAAAAACTGCCTGGACACCTGATAAGACCCCATCCATTGATAAGGGAAGTATTATCCTCCTAAAGGTTTGAAACTTATTAGCTCCCAAATCTTCACTGGCAATGACATATTCTTTTGGAATAGAGTCAATTGACCTAAAGATTGGCAGAATCATAAATGGAAGCTCCACATATGATGCAACCAAGATAAAGGCAGGATTTGTAAATAAAATCCCCTCGCTAGCTAAACCCAAAAATCCAGCTATAGCTCCATTTTTGTTAAAAAGACCTATAAAGGCATAAGCCTTTAGGACTAGGTTAATCCAAGTTGGCAATATTACCAAAAGCAGGATCAAATCCTTGTGCTTGGCCTTTGACAAAAAATATGAAAAAGGATAAGCCCACAAAAGTGTGAAGGCTGTTATCAAAAAGGCCGTCAAAAATGAATTTAGGGTCATTATTATATAATTTTTGTTAGAAAAATAAGCTATATAATTATCAAAGGTAAAATTACCATATATATCAAAAAATGATTGATAAAAAAGGAGTAGAATTGGCGCAATTATAAATATTAATATCCACAAATAGTAGATAAAGCTTAGCTTTTGGTATTTTTTAGCCATCTACATCTCCAATCGAAAATTCTTCCATCCTCTTGTCAAAGTCATCCTCACTCTCGTTATAACGCATAACGTGGATATTTTCTGGATCAATTACAATTCCTATATCATCGCCCTCTTCAAAGACCCTGGTTGAGTGGATTTTCCACCTAAACTCATCCTTATCAAAGCAGATAAGCTCATTAAAAACACCCCTAAAGAGGATATTGTCAATATTTACCCTTATATCGGCTTCACTTAAGTCAACTACCCTAATATCTTCAGGCCTAATTACAACTTCAACAGCTTCTCCTTTTGGAATACCAGCATCGGAGCAATCAAAAACCTTGCCAGCAAATTCTACCTTATAATCATCAATCATCTTAGCCTTAAGTATGTTTGATTCTCCGATAAATTGTGCAACATAGCGGTTGATTGGCTCATCATATATGTCTGTAGGAGGGCCTTGTTGGACAATTTTGCCCTTATCCATGACAAAAATCCAATCGCTCATAGCTAGGGCCTCTTCCTGGTCGTGGGTTACAAAAACAAAGGTAATACCCAGCTCCCACTGGATATCACGAAGAAGTACCTGCATAGATTTTCTAAGCTTCATATCAAGGGCCGATAAGGGCTCATCTAATAAAAGCACATCAGGCTTATTGACAAGGGCACGGGCAATAGCCACCCTCTGCTTTTGACCACCAGACATCTGGCTTACCTCACGCTTTTCAAAACCAGCAAGCTCAACCATCTCAAGTGCCTTTTTTACCTCTTCTCTTATAACATTCTTATCAGTCTTTTTAATCTCAAGGCCAAAGGCCACATTGTCAAAAACATTCATATGAGGAAAGAGTGAATAATTTTGAAAAACTGTATTAACAGTCCTCTTGCTTGCAGGCACATCGCCCACATCCTGGCCATTTATATAGACCTTGCCCGAATTAGGCTCAATAAAGCCAGCTATCAAATTTAAAATAGTAGTCTTGCCGCAACCAGATGGGCCAAGTAGGGTATAAAATTTACCCTTTTCTAGCTCAAGGTCGACAGACTTTAAAATCTCTTCATCATTATAAAACTTACTGACTCCATCCAAAACGACAGAGTACTTATCAAAATTATTTTCCATCATTCACCTCACAATTTCCTTTATAAAAAGTATACCACAAATAGCCTTGAATTTGGAATATAAAAAAAGCTGCTACAAAAGTAACAGCCAAAATTTAATTAATTTCATCTTTATAATCCAAATAAGCATCTGAAAATCTCACATCGCATAAAATCATAGCTATTACCATCCAAATGATAAATATAACAAGACCGATGCCAAAAATTACGATTGAACCACTAAGACCCAGAGATGCAAAGGTAAATGCTGTAAATAAAACAGAAGGACCTATTATAAAAATTGCATAAATTACTAGGGACCTAGCCATGAGTTTCTTGCCAATGACAAAAATATTTTTAATCGATGTAAAGACTGACTCATCTAAATCATAATTATCAGCCAGATAAAGATTTGAATAGGCTGTCAAAAGTCCAAGAATTGCAATAATTACTATGACAACAAAGGGTAATAGGAAGGCCCCTATGGTAAATACAGCATTATTTGATGGATTCACCAAGGCTTGTCCTATAAGAGTTCCACCAGTGTATTGGATCAAAAAATTTAAAATACTGCTTGCCAGCGCAATAATAAAGGCAACAGTTATCACCCTGAAATTTATGTAATTTATCTGATTTAGATAATCACCCACCTTGCCCATCCTATTTCTAAGAAGGCCACCTGCTATGGCAAAGCTAAAGGCAAAGCTAAAAATAGCCATGATTATATTCATAAATAAGGCCAAAACTGGTTTATCAGCAAAGGTGGCGCCAAAGATACCTGCTATTGGTCCTAAAGTAGCCACCATAATAAGTCTAACTAAAAATATAGACGAAAATTTATATTCTCTCTTCATAAAATCTCCAATCTGCAAAATAAATCTGCTTACTAATAATTTACCACTTTTAACAATAATTTACCATAATATAATGACAAATGGGTATAAGTAAAGCGAGGTGATAATATGGATAAGATAAAATACACATTAAATGAAAAAGAATCTAGGTCAGAAGTCTATGATGGAGATAAGCTAATTGGCAAATGCGATTACAGGATAGAAACAAATAAGCTTGATATCTACCACACCGAAGTGGATGCAGCCTATGGCGGTCGTGGTCTTGCAGGCAAATTAGTAGACCTTGTAGTAGCCTATGCTAGGGAGAACAATTACAAGATAATTCCAACTTGTCCTTATGTGGCAAAGAAATTTGACAAAGACCAGTCCTATAAGGATGTGGATGCTAGATAAAAATTTGAGGGCCCTTGCCCTCTTTTTTTAGCTAATGTATTAGCCTTTACCTTTTTTAAAATACTTGGTATGATTAAGATGATTTCTTATCTTTGAGGTGAATGATGAATACAAATAGAAAAGATATTTTTAGGAAGGCTGGGATTTTATCATTAGCCCTTTTTATATCTGTAAATAGCGTAATAAGTGGGTCACTCATCAAATTATCTGATGAACTAGCCATCCCCCTTACATCTGCAGAGTTTCTAGTAACTCTAGCATCCTTTTCTACAATAATACTAATCTTATTAAATGAAAAAATAACAAGGAAAATAGGGATGAAAAGAGCAGTCCAAGTCGGCCTTTTCTTTGTGGGTATATCGGGCCTAATTCCCCTATTTTTCAAATCTTATGCTGGAGTCTTTGCCTCAAGGCTAATCCTAGGAATGGGAGTGGGCTTTTATAATGGCCACTCGCCCAACCTCATCAATGCCTTCTACGAAGGAGATGAAGCAGCAAACCTCCACGGCATCAGAAACTCCTTTGAATACATAGGGCAAATGATCCTAGTCTTTATAGCAGGAATCTGGGGAGCTAAGTCTTGGACCTATGCCTTTTTAACCTACAGCTTGGCCTTTCTTATTCTAGGATTTTTCTCCCAAACAGTAGAAGAAGTAGACCTAGAAGAATCAGATGAAAAACTCCATATCAATGCCCAGATGATTTTTTATATAATCTTTGCAGGCATCATGATAATGAATACAACAGCAGTATCAATCAGATTTGCCAAGGTAGCAAGCCTAAGCCTAAGTCCTGATGCAAACCTTAATATGTACATGCTAATCTTACCAATAGCAGGCATGATCTCAGGCTTTCTCTTTGGTTATATAAATAGAAAACTCAGGTCTAAAACCTTGCTTCTAGGCCTAGTAATCTATATCATAACTAACATAAGCCTAGGCTCTTTTGGAGAAAATCTCCTAGTCTACCTAGCAGGCATGGCCCTCTTAGCCTTCTGCCAAAGCCTCTGCACCCCATATATCCTAGCAGAAGTATCAAGATTTGTAAGAGGCTCATCAGCAAGACTTATAAATAATTTCATCTTTGTAGGGGTGAACCTAGGAGGATTTTTATCAAGCCTCTACCTAAACTTAATCACAAAGATATTTTCCCTAAAAAGTCCCACCAGCCCTTTCCTATCATTCATAGGATTTTATATAATCCTCTTTGCCATATTCTTCTACGAATACCTAAGTGTAAGGCAATTTAGAGCTAATAAATAATCTTAAAAAAATCGTCCAACTCATATTTTATTATGAGGGACGATTTTTACATTGTTTAAAATATTCTATTTTTCAAGTATTTTTCTAGCTTCTAGGAAGTTTACTATAGAATAGATACCTATACCGTTGAAGATTATCTTTATAAAGCTACTTATATCGGCGTTTGGATCTATTATATTTAGCTTTGTTCTAATGAAGTGTAAAATTAATATTGTTAGCCAATAGATTGCGGCCCCTATTAGGGTTAATTTTAAATATAGTGCCTTGGCTTTTGCCTTTCTTTCTGGATTAACTAGGGTTATTCCAAAGACTGCGATGGCAAGTATTATTAAGACATGATAAATACTATAAAAAATAAATTATTCACGTGATTAATCATTTAACAACAAGAATTTATTTTTTTATACACATCTATATAATTTTTAATATTACATTCCTTATATAAATGACACTTTTTATCACAAAAAGATGAACATACACATGGAATATAGGGTATATTTAAAAATAATTTATCCTTAATTAAATCCTTAATTACTTCTTTTATTTCTTCTATACTGTAAAAATTTTTCAAAATATTCGTAATTTCTATATCATTATAATCCTGGCTTTTAAGATTATAGATATTAATAGCTATGTCATAATAATTTAGTATATGCGGATCATAACAATATTTACTAATTTCTTCATAATAGGATTTTAAAACATCCCTAGCTTTTACATAATTTTCTTTATATGCATAACAAACTGATAGTAATAAATCAATATTTATCCCATCAAGGCTAGTCAATTTATCATTTTCTATAGGTAGTATAATAAATTCGCTTAACACATACTCTTTCTTAAATTTATATTTTGTAAAATAGGAAATTAATAATTCGACCTCGTTATCATCTATTGTATTTTTATTTTTACATAAAATTTTTTTTACTTTTATAGTATCATTAAAGTCTTTTATAAATTCGTAGTTAGAATAATTAGTAACTTCACTCATTTCCGGTACAATTATTTGATAAGTAAAAAATCCTGTTTTAGAATGATTAGCTACCATAATTTCATATCCTAGTTTATATAGGATATTACTAATAAATTCCCATATACATTTATTAGATTTTAAATTAGATAATTTATCCCATACATCCCCAGGATAAGTATGCATTGACTCAAAATTAAATAAAATATGTGGGTATGCTCCTTCACCATTTATAAATATAGAATTATAATTTTCTTCAAATTTATCATTTACACTAGCACTTAAACTTGTCATAGTTGATTTCAAATCATCTATCGTCCTACCTTGAAAAATTTCAGTAACTGATCTTTCTATTGCAATTTTTAAATTTGCGTGACATCCACAACTTGCAAAGTATCTTTTTTTATGCTTGTCTATTAATAGAACAATTATTGTTGGTAAACCATATTCAAAACTAGTATCTATGATTTTAATACTTAAACCATATTCTTCTAAGTCTGAGATTCTAAAACTTAAATCATTATAATTATCTCTTATAAATTCAGTAATATCTGAAAATTTTGTCATTTCACGATTCAATATTTTTTTGATAGTATATCTTTCGATGATTTCGAAAATAGCTTGATTTAGGGATTCATATTTTGTATTTCCTGCAGCTATACCATTAGATCCATAAAATGTATCAACAAATAGTCCTGGTAATTTTATATTCCTTCCTTCAAAAGTTTTGTAGCTAATAATTTCTTGTACAGGCATTTGATATATTAGATCCATAAAATGTTTTAAAAATACTTCTATTCCTGATTCAGATAAAATATCATAATTATATAAATAACTTAATATATATTCTTGAATTACTTTTTCATCATCTATTATCACTGAATTAACATTTACATTTTTAAATAAGTTAAAACTATCTAGGAGCCTAAAAGGTATACCCTCTTGAACTCTCTCAAGCATTTCAGCATAAGCACTAGCCAGTGCTAAATCTGGATTTATACCTTTACCATTAGAAACTAGATTTGTACCTATAATCCTAAGATTTAATGAATATACACCATCAATAGGATTCAACCAATTTTCTTCAAGTTCAACATTTAACTTTTTAAATATCATTTTAATATCTCTAATAGTATCAATCGGTTTCTTATCTTTTAAATTTTCATACATCACACATTCCTTTGTTCATGTCTATAACTAAATCAAATCTGTCAATATAATCATCTATATCGTGGCTTACATAGATAAAAGTCAAATTTTTATCATTTAGTAAAAACTCCAATATTTCATTCCTTAATTCTTTCTGCACTTGATTAAGCCCTTCATCAACAATCAAAATATCTTTATTTCTTATAATTGCTCTTAATAATGCAATTCTTTGTTTTTCTCCTCCTGAAAGAGATTGAGAAGTTGGATCTTTTTTTGATATTTTATCATATTGAAATAAATCAAATACATTTCTGAAATCATTAAAATCTATTGACGAATAAAGAGCTATGTTATTATCTACACTAGTATTAAATATATACTGAAATTGAGGTATAATTGAAAAATATCGATTGATATAAGCATTATCTAATTCTTTTAAATTATGTCCGTTTATATATATATCCCCATTATAATTTTTGATTTTCCCAGTAATAATTCTTAAAAGCGTTGATTTTCCAGAGCCACTATTTCCTTTAATCAATATTTTATTAGATTTATTAATTATAATATTACTTAAATCAACATTTAAACTATCATAATATGAAAACTGAAGATTATTTATTTCAATGTTATTAAAATCATGATCATGATATGATTTTTTTGAATTTGTTTCTTCTTTTGCTTTTTCATAATATCTTTTTACTAAAGTTTTATATGACGCTCTACCTGAACTGAGTATATTTATAGAGGTAATTAATCTAATTAAAGGGGAAATTATTATATCCGAAAATTG
The DNA here is from genome assembly GCF_026131665.1 of Anaerococcus sp. NML200574. Lineage (NCBI taxonomy): Bacteria > Bacillati > Bacillota > Tissierellia > Tissierellales > Peptoniphilaceae > Anaerococcus > Anaerococcus sp. NML200574. The sequence continues at coordinate 65,413 of NZ_JAMXSM010000001.1, forward strand.
TATTGCTGCTATAAATGCACCTAAAGTCATACTCCTATAATATATAGATACGGAGCCATAACATATTAGTATAAATAGACCTATATAAGATATACACCCAATCAATATCTCCAAGCTACTTTCTAAATACCCAAATTTACTTTCGGTATATAAATTGTCGTTCATAGTCTTATTTACCACTTTTTTAAATTCAAAAGTAGCTAACATATTTCTAATAACATTTATCCCCAAAGTATAATCTAAAATAATACTATTAAAAAGTTTGTTTTTTTCTATATTTTCATTTTTGTATAGTTCAACTCTAGATTTAAAAATATAAGGTATACTCAAAGTTAATATATTTGGAATCAATATAAGCAATATAAGAACAAAGTCTAAATTTATTATCGCAAAGCTATAAATAAGCATATTAACTAAAAGAATTATTATATCTAACTTATTAATATAATAATCTTTAATAAAATCCTCAACATTATTATTAATATCCACATTTATATCGGCGACATAATCATTATTTTTAAATAGAGTTTCATCCTGTTCAACGAAACCTATAATTTGTGATATCATGATTCTTTTCATATTAACTGTTAATTTTATCAATAATATCTTTGTAATATATTCAAATATAATAATTCCTAATATAGACACGCCATATTTTATAATGTTATTTTTAGTTACAGATATATTTCTATAATTATCTATTATATTTTTAAGTATATATGGTTGTACAGAGACTAAAATAGCTAGCATTATGGATATGAATATATATATAAGTGAAATAATTTTAATATTTTTATTTTTATAATTCATAATTTCCCCAGTGAGTTAATTTAAAATTGCATAAGGATTATTTTCAAGACCCTTACAAAATATATTCTCAAAATAGACACCATCTAAATAATTAAAAATGTTATTTTCAAAAAAGTTATCATAATCTAAAATATTTAAGCTACTCTTTTGGTTACTTAGAATACAAGGATAAATAAACCCATTGGAATCTATATCTAACTTTGATATTCCAGCACCACAGGATACTGAAATAGAGTTCGTTAAGCACCCTTCATCATATATAATATCTATATAATTTCTATATTTAGACTTTAAATTAAATATAATTCTAGGCTCTATTTTTTTAAAGCATAATTTATTTTCATTGATTTTTGCTCTACCCATATTAACTAATTCACCAAATTGTATTTTTTTTACACCGCTATCAATAGCCAATTTTACTATATCTTCTAATTTATTAGGCTCGTTATTCATACTCGAAATCGTTATATTAGTATTTGTAGACGATAACTTTTTAATATTTTTCCAAACTCGATCAAAGGCCCCAACATTTTTAGTAAAATTATCATGAGAAAATCTGTCATGTCCATATATAGATATCTGTATTTCATTAAAATTTTCTAATGATTTTACAATATCTATATTTGATATATTAAGAGACGTAACTATTGATTTATAATCAAAACCATTTATACTATCTACAATATTTAAAAAATCTTTATGTACTAAAGGCTCACCACCGGTTAAAGTAATTTGTGGTGTTTTCTTATTTATCATATTGATTATTCTTATAATATCTTTAAATTCCATCTCATTAGCATTCATATCAGAATCATTAAAACAATGAATGCAATTTTGAGGGCATTTATTAGTAATAAATAGATTTATTAATTCAGGATAGTAAAATCCCTGTCTTCCACTTTCTTCAATACTCTCTGTATTCAATATTAACTTATCATTAGATTTTATATTTTCTCTATTCAATGATTTATATTTTTTTATTTTATTATTAATAGCGTTTAACTCATTTTTACCGACATATATCTTTTTATTATTGTCAAATAAAAGAGCGCCTTCTCCAAAATAGTGTATATGCATAATTTCTTACAGAGAATTGGCATTATTTATTAATTTCTTTTTATATATGAGTATATATTTCTATCTTAATATTATGCCAATTCTCTAATTTTTTACATTATACTTATTTTAGTTTGCTGCGTTCTTTTAGTACCGCAACTTTTAATAGTTATAGCACCTTGTCTTAGACCTTTAAATAAAATCTTCATGTAAAATTTTCCTTTCTTTAAATTAAAACTTCAATTTTATATATTATATTATCTATTTCAATATTCTATTACATCAATCCATTCCAAAATATTATGCAAAATTTACTAGTACAATATTTACTATTTCTTTCTAATATACAATTTAGCAGATGTATTTTAATATTTTGGTTATAAAATGACATTTTCTTTTTTACTCAATTATACGGACTCTATCTCCTTTCATAACAATGTAAATAATAAATCGATTTATATATAAATATAACTGTAATTTAAAAATTTGTACAGGACACATGTGTCCTGTACAAATTTTATGAATATTATATAATTAGTTTAGATTTTATGAAAGGATTTATTATGAACAAATTTTTCAAAACTTTTTATATTACACTATTATTAATTGTACTGATTTTACCAAGCAACCTATCTGGTGACAGAGAAGATGATATTATAGAAGTTTATTCAATTGATAAGCTAATCTAGCATTAAATTATAACTTTTAAATTCAATCATCTCATTTAACCTCTCAAAGCCGGATAATTTGGCACTCCATTTAGCCAAATTTATTGATTCTTCATAGGTGTTATATCCTAAATCATATTCACATATAAATTTATCATAATAAAATAATGATAAAGCTTCTACATCTTTTTTTAATGATGCTTCATTGATAGCTATATTAATTAAACTTAGAGCTTCTTTGCTTCTGAAATCAACATAAAGTCTATTTATAATAGAATTAAAAATCAACATTTTAACAGTATGATTATTGCAATCTTTAGATATTTTTTCTAAAATTTCATAATTGTTAAATGATTTATATTCTTTAAAATCATTACATATATTTACTAAAATCCTCATTTCTATGGTGGAATACTTCCTATCAATAATATTAGAATTATTGTATATTGTTGATGTAATCTCTTCATATCTTTCTTTAAAATCGAATTTATCAAATTCCTTATTCAGTACCCTATCCATAAATAGTCTTAAAAGTTTAATGTTTTTTTCTTTTCCCATCATTAACTTATTATCATTTTCAACTGTAGAAAGTTTCTTTGATAGGATTTCTGCTTCGTTTCTTTCGATAAAGATGCTTGCTACTCCCAATTTATTTAATATTTCTTCATAAAGGTAGTCTGTTTCAAAATGATTTTTATAATATATATCAAGTAAATCTTCTTCATAAGCCTGCGAAAGTAAGATAAGGGAATCTGCTCCTAGGCTCTTTATATTACCATTTTCAAGTCTAGATAGGCTTCTTACGCTTATGCCTGTAAGATATTCTACATCCTCTTGCCTTAATCTTTTTCCTATCCTGATATCTTTTAAAAGCTTTCCAAAGTCTTGGTTTTTAGTCATAACTTGCTCCTTGGATATAATTATACTTTAGATTTTAATTTTAAAGGAAAGAATCCCGGAATTAACCCGAGATTCTTAATTTTTATTATCTAAATTATTCTATTTTTCAAAAAGCTTCCTAGCTTCAAGGAAGTTTACTATAGAATAGATACCTATACCGTTAAAGATTATCTTTATTAGGCTACTTATGTCTGCGTTTGGGTCTACTATATTTAGCTTAGTTCTAACAAAATATAAGATTAATATTGTCACTCCATAGATTGCTGCTCCTATTAGGGTTAATTTTAAATCTAGGACCTTACCCTTGGCCTTTCTTTCTGGCTTAACTAGGGTTAGGGCGAAGACTGCTATGGCAAGTATTATTAATACATAGGCTGGCAATTTTACAAAATATAGGGCGATGAGTCCTATTAGATAAAGTGCTAGTGAAAGTGTTGGCATTTTTTCCTCCTATTTTACAAATATATTTAAATTTAGTTCGTAGGATAAGATTTTTAATAATTCCTTACCCCTTACTGAGTTGCCTGTCTTATCTAGTCTTGGTGAGTAGACTGCTATGCCGCAGACTCCTGGGACTATACCAAGAATTGCCCCGCTTACACCTGATTTTGATGGGATACCTACATTCATAAGGTAGGATCCAGAGTTTTCATACATACCGCATGATGCCATCTGACTTACTATTATGGATACAATTGATTCTGGGATTAGGTCTTGGATTTTATCTATTCCGTAGCCCCTATTGGCTAGAACTGCCCCAAAGTGGGATAGGCTTTCTATGTCTGTGCCTATGGAGCAAGACCTTATATATAAATCTAGGACCTCACTTGGGTCAGCATCAAAAATTCCCTTACTCTTTAGGTAGTAGCTTATGGCCTTGTTCCTGTCAGATGTTTCCATTTCTGATTCATAGACATCCTTTAAAAATACCGATGTATCTGAGCCTGCTATCATATTATAAAAGTCCATAAGTCTTTTAAATCTCTCATCTATATTATTTCCCATTATCATGGATGTAGTTGTGATGGCCCCTGCATTTATGAAGGGGTTGGCTGGTTTGTCTGTAATTGGCACTAGGGAATTAAATTCATACCTGGTTGGCTCACTGCCTACCTTATTATAAACATCTTCTAATTTATTGTCATGAAGGGCTACCAAAAGGTCCAGGATTTTGGATATAGATTGGAGGGAAAATATCTTATCAACCTCTCCATAAAGGAAGGTATCTCCTGTTATGGATGTGATGGCTAGGGCGAAGCTATCAGGGTCAACATTTGCTAGCTCTGGTATGTATGTTGCAACCTCTCCTTGGCCTATAAATCTCTCGCTTTTTATGATTGCTCTTCTGATTCTTACATCTATTTCATTTCTATCAAAAAACATAAGACCTCCTACAAATCTTATTGTAATTTTCCTTACTCTTATATTTATACCCCTTTCAAACTTTTTATAAAATCCACCCATATTTCGCCTTAAAAGACGTAAAATTGGGTATAAAGATATAACAGAATATAAAATAAAGGAGCCTCTTATGCGAATTATAGATATATTAGAAAATGAAGAATGGATTAGAGCCTATGATTTCTATGATGATTTCATAAATTCTTCTTATTTTGACATGCTTAAAGATAGCTATGACAGGTTAAATTACGATATACTTTTTAAATCCCACATCCACGGCAGAGACCACATCGAAAGGGTAATACTCTTTGTCCATATTTTGGGCTTCCACTATGGACTTGATTCTGCTGATATGGATGTTTTAAGAAATGCAGCCAGCCTTCACGATACAAGAAGGGTCAATGACGGTTGGGACACTGAACATGGGATGAGGGCAGCCAAAGAATCTATAGAATATTCCTACGCAGACCCAAAGGATAAAAGAATCCTCCAAGCAGTAATCGCAGCCCATGCCAAGGATGATAAGATAATGGATGAAGTCATAAAGGGCTTTATAAATGAGGATGATGACTTTGATAGGGCTATGAGACTTGCCAAGTTTTTTAAAGATTCTGATGGCCTAGACAGGGTTAGGATTAACCACCTAGACCCAGCCTATCTTAGAAATGATTATTCCAAAAACCTAGTAGACTTTGCCTACGAGCTTTTTAACTCCTATAAACTTGACTAATCCTTAAATATTATATAAAATTATAATAGATTAGACTGGAGTAAGAATGATTAAAAATAGAAAGTTTACTCTCCTAGGCCTAGGAATCCTAGCTTCAATCGCCTTTGTAAGGCCAGCCTATGCAGATAGTGTCATGCTTAACAAAGAAGTAGGCTCATCTGCATCCTTCTATGAAGAAATAGATGGCAATCTAAATGCGACAGATACAATCGAAGCTACTGATATCCACAACATGCTTAGCGAGGATGATAATTACTATAAAATAGAATATAAGGGCAAGACAGGTTTTGTAAATAAAAATAATTTTTATAAGCTAAACCACACTTCCCTAATAAATGATGCTGAGATTAAAAAAGACCCTAAGGATGATTCAGAAAACCTCACATCCTACACCCTAAAAGCAGGAAGCAAGGTTACAATCCTTGAATTTGTAAATATCGGAGACTATGTAAAAGTCTCTTATGAGCAAGGCCGCTTTGACAATGAATTCCTAAATGTAGAAAGGAAAAATGACAAGGACCTGCTTTATAGGATGCTTACAGGATCAGCCAATAATATCGATGTACCTGTCGAAACAATCGGCAAGAACGCAAGCCCAGAGCTTGTCACAGTCGGTGATGGCGAGGCAAATGCTGGCGAGAAAATCGGCTATATGCATTTTAAAGACCTAGCCCTATCCTTTAGGAGCCAGGATATAATTGATGAGCTTTATAATTATTATTACAAGCTCAACCACTCCAAAACCTACACCGAAGCCCCTATCTTTAGCCAGGGACCAGTTTATAGCCTGGCAAATAACGAAAGCTACCAAGCTACAGAAAACCTCCCACAAATCACAGTTCACATGCAAGGAAGCCAGACAGGAATCGATCTTTATTCATATGGGGTCAAATTCTTAGGAAACCCTTATGTATTTGGAGGAAGCGACCTTAACAATGGTATAGACTGCTCAGGTTTTACAAAGAGAATCTATGAAACCATAGGCATTGGCCTACCACACTTTGCTCAAAGCCAGCAAAGATACGGTGTGGAAATACCATTTGGAGAGGAAAAGGCAGGAGATTTGGTCTTCTTTGGAACAAGCCTAAATAATATCACCCACGTTGGCCTTGCAGATGGCTACGGCAACATGGTCCATGCCTCATCTCCAAAATACGGCATAATCATAAGCCCAATAAGAAATCCAATCTCTATCAGAAGAATTGTAGAATAAAGTTAAAAACAGACTTTTGAATTAACAAAAGTCTGTTTTTTTAATGCTTAATTATTTGATTGATCTTGTGAATCTCCGCCCATGATTGAATTTATAATATCCCTAATAAAGGCTATTATCTTATCAAGAAGACCTGAATCCTTGGCGTCTTTGGCGATTTTTTCGATATTTTCCTTATTGTCTTTGGCAAACTTATCTATGGTATCTTTGTTGTCAGCGTAGAATTTACTTGCCTTAGATCCTAGGTCCTTGCCTAGTTTTAGGAGGTTGTCCCTTACTTCCTTAGAATCTATCGCAGAAGTAGATTGGTAGTTATTAAAATAATTTACCAAAAGATTGATATTATTATTTGATAATATATCTCCCATATTTACATTATTTAGGGCATCCTTGATAAAGATTGCAATCTGATCATTTGAAGCTGTCTCGCCGTTTTTTTCCTTATAGTCGGCTAGCCTTTGTTTTACTTCAATCACTGCCTTATCTAGGTCCTTGGAATCAAAGCCATCCTTGCCTTCATTTTCCTTGGCCACTTCTATTACAGTCGCTAGCTCTTCTTGGGCTGTCTTTGTTCTTTCCACGTCAATAGTCTGGCCGTGGTATTCTTCTGACTTGTAGACCCCGACTAGGGCAGATTCTCCTGTAACTGGTTTTGGACTAGCTACATTTATTTCTGCATCAGTTATGCCTGCTGTTATAGCGGCATTGGTGTATTGGGCCTCTGTTATTTGAGAAATATTGCCTGGAGTTTTGATATTTACCTTAATACCTGATCCTTTAGGAAGTCTTTTGACTGTCACTGATGAAATCATGTTTGAATCATCTGTCCCATAGCCTAGGTATTTTTTAAGGTCAGCTCCATTTACAGTTCCCACATTGTAATCATCTGTATTTATTCCGATAGCATTGTCTACGATTTTTCTTTGTTGGTCATTTAGGGCCACACCGTAGATTATATCGTCGTTTGACTTATTAAAGCTTGTTGCAAAGGCGGTGCTTGTCAAGAATATTGAAAAAGCTGCCACAAGGCCTAAAATTTTCTTTTTCATAATTAAAGTGCCTCGATTTTTTCTATAATTGGGTTAAGAAGAGTATTTTCAATCTCTGTTGCCATACCTTGGTCAATTTTTTCTGCAATTGATGGGTCAATTGGAAGCTTGACTAGGGTATCTATGTCATATTTTTTAGCTACTTCTTCTATATTGGACTTGCCAAAGATGGCATGTTCGCTTCCGCAATCTGGGCATTTGAAATAAGACATATTTTCAACTATGCCTAGGATATTTTTACCCATCATCTTTGCCATCTTAATTGATTTTTCAACAACCATTTCCACTAGACCCTGAGGAGTGGCTACTGCTACTACCCCATCAATTGGCAAGGATTGGAAGACTGTAAGTGGTACATCGCCTGTTCCCGGTGGCATATCTACTATTAGATAGTCAATCTCTCCCCAATTTACATCAGTATAAAATTGTTTCAAAACATTTGTTAGAATTGAAGATCTCCACACAACAGGGTCTGTCTTATTTGGCAAGATCATATTTGTAGAAATAATACTAATCCCATTGTCTGCCTTGGCAGGGTTCATGATTCCTTCCTTAGTTCCTCTAGCTGGCTCATTTATGCCAAAGGCTTCTGCTATAGATGGGCCGGTGATATCGGCATCAAGGATGCCTACCTTGTGGCCCTTGTTTTGTAAAAGTGTGGCTATTTGGCTAGAAATAGAAGATTTTCCTACCCCTCCCTTACCACTCATAACAGCAATTATCTTTTTGATCTCAGTACCTGGCTGAGTTTGTATTTTAAACTTATCAAAGTTCATTTTTCTATTTGTCATAAAATTTCCTTTCTTAAACGCAAAAAAGCTTAAAGCTTCATGATTAATTATATTATAACCGCAGTTAATTTCCATTAAAATTTTTGTAAGGAATGAAAAAGGGAGCTTGACATTTATATGAATTTAATGTACTATAGTGTAAAGACTTTGAAAAGACGAGTAATAAGAGAAGAAGATTTAAGAGAGCCCCGCTAGGTGGGAAGGGGTATCGGAGGCTTTTATGAATAAAAACTTGGAGTCTTCTTGGGGATTATGATCCAAGGACGGGTTTTGCACGTTATAGCAAAGGAGTATGTTTGTACTTTCAGAGGTGTGTTTTGTGAAAAATACATAAATTAAGGTGGTAACGCGATTTTCGCCCTTATTATCCAAGACGGATAATAGGGGCTTTTTTGATGGTACAAAAATTTTTATGAAAGGATTTATTATGAAGAGATTTTTCTTATCCTTGCTAGCAGCCATCCTACTTATACCTGTAGGAAATGCTCATGCAAGCGAAGATGTGCTAAGAGTTGGCATGGAGGTTAACTATGCCCCATACAACTTTTCAGAAGTTAATGACAAAAACGGTGGCTATCCAGTAGCCAATTCACCTGGAGAATATGCCAACGGCTACGATGTGAGATTTGCAGAAAAAATTGCAGACCACTTGGGCAAAAAGCTAGAAATTTACAAAATCGAATGGGACGGCCTAATTCCAGCCCTAACAAGCGGTAAAATCGACGCAATCCTTGCCGGTATGAGTCCAACAGATGAAAGACGTAAGCAAATCGACTTCTCCCTCCCTTATTATAGGGCAAAGATGGTAGTCGTAGTGCCAAAAGATTCAAAATATAAGGATGCTAAGTCAATAAATGACTTTAAGGGAGCTAAAATTACAGGCCAACTTGGTACCTTCCATGCCGACGTGGTCGACCAAATGGAGGGAGTTGATAAGCAAGAGCCAATGGATTCCTTCCCTACAATGATAGCTGCAACCAACGCCGGCACCCTTGATGGCTATGTATCAGAAGAAGCCGGTGCCCAATCAGCTATTTCATCCAATCCAAAGCTAACCTATATCAAATTTGATGATGATAAAAACTTCAAGACATCAGATGATGACACAACAATTGCAGTAGGCCTTGCCAAGGGCTCTCCAATGACAGAAGAAGTCAATGCCTACCTAAAGGACCTAGATATAGACAAGGTCCAAGATGAAATCATGACCGAAATGGTAAAAATAACCACAGCCGAAGAAGTCCACAAGACCTTCTTTGAGGAAGTGAAGGATATTTGGGACCAATATAAGGCCCTCTTCCTAAAGGGTGTTGTAAATACCCTATTAATCGCTATAATTTCAACAATACTTGGCTTTATCATAGGCCTAGTAGTGGCAGTAATAAGAAGGATAGATGTAAATAAAAAGACCAATCCAATCGGCTATTATTTCCACAAATTCATCAATGCCCTACTTTCAATCTATGTAGAAGTCTTTAGGGGTACACCAATGATGGTTCAATCTGTAATCATCTTCTACGGTCTAAAACAATATTTTGATATAGACCTTTCAACCATGTTTGCAGCCATCCTCATAGTATCAATCAATACAGGTGCCTACCTATCTGAGGTAGTACGTGGTGGAATAAATGCGGTAAATGCCGGCCAATTTGAAGCCTGCAAGGCAATAGGCATGAGCAATTCTCAGGCCATGGTCCACATAATCTTGCCACAGACAATCAAGACAATCTTGCCATCTCTTGGTAATGAATTTGTAATTAACATCAAGGATACTTCAGTCCTAAATGTAATCTCTGTGACAGAATTATTCTTCATGTCAAAATCTGTAGCTGGATCAACCTACCAATACTTCCCAACTTACCTCATAACAGCGGTAATTTACCTAGTACTAACCTTTACAATCACAAGAATCCTCCTTCTAATAGAAAGAAGATTTAACGATAGGGACTTTATCCTAGAATCATCAACAGGAGCAACAAATGTCAATAATTCAAGTAAATAATTTAGAGAAAAAATTTGGTGACAACCTAGTCCTAAAGGATATCAACCTAGAAGTCAAAAAAGGCGAAGTTGTAACAATAATCGGCTCATCAGGATCTGGTAAGTCCACCCTCCTAAGGTGCTTAAACCTCCTAGAAGAGCCTACAAGCGGAGAGATTATCTATGAAGGTTCTAACATCCTCGACCACTCCTTTGACAGGAGAAAGTACAGGAGCCAGGTGGGCATGGTATTTCAAAACTTCAACCTTTTTGCCAACAAAAATATCCTAGAAAATTGCATGATAGGCCAAGAAAAGGTCCTAAAAATAGACAAGGAAAGAGCAAGGGCAACTGCCATGAAATATCTAGCATCTGTAGGCATGGATAAGTATATAAATGCCAAACCAAGCCAGATATCAGGTGGCCAGCAGCAAAGAGTAGCCATAGCCCGTGCCCTCTGTATGAACCCAGAAATCCTACTCTTCGATGAGCCAACCAGTGCTCTAGACCCAGAAACTGTAGGAGAAGTATTAGATGTAATGACAAGTCTTGCAAAAAGTGGTATGACTATGGTAGTAGTAACTCACGAGATGGATTTTGCAAGAGATGTATCAGACAGGGTTCTCTTTATGGATAAGGGAATCATCCTAGAAGAAGCAAGTGCAAAAGAAATCTTCGAAAATCCTAAAAACGAAAGGACAAAGGAATTCTTGAAGAGATTCTTAGATAATTAGATGAGAAAAATAAGACAAAGATTGATAGATAAGCAGGGATTTGCTTATCTATCTTTTACTAAAAAAAGAAGGGGGAAATATGAATAATACGCTGATTTTGATGGTCCTAAACCTAGTGGGCAAGCTATTTTCCTTCGTCAGGGAAATGATCTTCTCCTTCTTTTATGGGACAAGCGCCATAACAGATGCCTTCAACACATCTACAACGGCAGCAACCCTCATATTTTCAGTCATAACCTACGCCCTATCCAAAACCTATATCCCGACCTATTCCAGGGTCAGCAAGGAAAGAGGCGAGGCGGCTGGAGATGAATTTACCAATGACCTATTAAATTTCTCCCTATTTTTGTGCACAGTCATCACCATCCTTGGTCTAGTCTTTGCACCCTACGTGGTCAAAATCTTTGCCATAGGCTATGATGGAGATAAATTAAAGATAGCAAGCCTTTTTATGAGGGCAGTAATACTTACCATGTACCCAAATATCTACGCTGCCATCTTCTCATCATATTTACAAGTCAAGGGAGACTTCATAACTCCAGCCCTTCCCCTCCTCATCCTCAATGTGATCCTAGCCATCACAGTGGCTCTATCAAAAGGAAATATTTATATAATGGCAGTAGGCATATTTTTAGCCTACTTCCTCCAATTTATAATCTTTCCAGCAAGGATAAAGGCGGTAGGCTTTAAAAGAACCAGGGTCAAATTTGAAATATCAGAAGATGTAAAAAGGCTCATAGTCCTATCCATCCCTACGATATTTTCAATGGCAGCAGTCTACATTTCAACCATAGTAGACCAGTCCTTTGCATCCATCGTAGCAAACGATGGCGGGGTGTCAGTTATAAACTACGCCTTAAAAATCCTAAGGATAGTCTCATCGACCTTCATCGTACCCTTCCAAATCACAGCCTATCCTATAGTAGGAAGACTAGCTGCAAATAAGGACCTGGATGGCATGAAAGATATAACATCAAAGACCATGGTCAAAATCATGATCCTTTTCATCCCATCCTTGGTAGGCCTTATGGTCTTATCTAGGCCAATAATATCCTTCGTCTACATGAGAGGGGCCTTCTCCTATGAGGATATGATAAGAACAGCAGACGTCCTCTTTGCCTACACGATTTATCTAATAGGACCAGCCATAGCAGACCTCTTGTACCTATCATTTTTCTCCATGCAAAACACCAAAGTCCCAACCATAATCTCCTTCTGCCAGCTAATCTGCAATGTAATCCTAGATTATGTCCTAGGAATGAGATATGGCCTAATGGGACTCGCAATGGCCACAACCTTCAGCCAATTTGTCCTAGTAGGCCTTGCAAGTCTTATGTATGTCAAATACTTTGGAAGACTTGATATGAAATATATAATGAAAAATATAGGCAAGATATCTATTGCTGGAGGGGCTCTTGGAATATTTGCTAATTTCTTCTACAAACTAAGACCAGGCAATCTCTGGCTCATGGTTACTATATCCCTAGCAGGAGCTATTTACCTAGCCATAATACTCGCCCTAAGAGTCGATGGAGTAGATGAAATAAAGGAAAAATTTTTGAATAAAGTAAAGAAAAATAAATAAGAAATTTAAAAGCCGCCAGGAAGCGTAATTGATCCTGGCGGCTTTTTTGCAATATAATTCCTATTTAATTGAATGTATTCGTATATATCCTGGGAAAGATTGAGTAATAGGCATCAACTCCCATTTCGAACGAATGTGAGGGCAAGCCCGTCCGGCTCTGAGAGGACCTCATGGTTCTTTTTATCTAAGGTTCTGGTCTTACATCGGTGATTTGTATATACTTAATATAGTACCAACATGACCCGATGTATATACTAATCCCTATATATACAAATCCATGAGAGTCCTCCACGAGTCGGACGGGCTTTCTCATCGATTTCGCTCTGTCGGGATGGAGGTGTGTGGTTCCTAGTTACACTCAAATTCCTAAAAATCCTTGTAAATAAACTAAATTAATATCTATTCCAAAAAAAGTAAGTGACTAGCACCCCCTCCCATTTCGAGCTTTGCGAGAAATCTCATGGTTCTTTTTATCTAGGGTTCTGTGCTTACATCGGTGATTGGTCTGTCCTTTTAAAACTTAAAACAAATCATAATATAATTCCCTAAAATAAGGATTTTTTGATTCTATAAGGGCAAATTTCTTCTTACGTCCGTAGCCTTTTATCTGATCTTCCCTAGTCCTTGTGGCATAAAAGTCTTCTCCGTATTCGTAATATACTAATTTTGTAATATTATATCTCGCTGTATAAGAATTTGGATCTACGTGATTTTTATGTTCCCATACTCTTTTTGCTAGGTCGTGGGTATGGCCGACATAGGTTCTGTAATTATCTTTGTTTATTAGGATATAGACGTAGTACATGATATTTAAACTCCTTTTCTTTTATTATATTATATTTATCTGATAAGGGGAAGTTTTTATTAGATTAAGTACCCACATGGCCCGATGTATTGACCAATCCCTATATAAAAAGAACCATGAGACCCCTCCTCACAATGTTCGTTCGGGGTGGGTATACGCTTGTACTCACTTTATGATGATTCCTAAAATTTATTTTAAATACAAATATCCCATTTCTTTTTTTAAAAAAAAGTAAGCGACCAGCACCAACTCCCATTTCGAACGAATGTGAGAAACCTCATGGTTCTTTTTATTGGGTGGTTCTGTGTGTACATCGATTATTGGTCTATAGAAACTAAATACGGACATGGCCCGATGTAGCTACTAATCTCTATATAAAATAATCCATGAGACCCCTCGTCGCAAGCTCTGTCGGGGTGAGGGTGTTAATCCAGCAAGAATATTTGGTCCTGTAGTAGGCTTAAGCTCTAGAAGATTTATAATGGGAAGATTATCCATAAGGGGTAAAAATAAAATCTGATGCCAGCAACAACTCCCATTTCGAGCTTTGCGAGAAATCTCATAGTTTCGTATATGAGGTATTCTGTACTTACATCGGCATTAGCTTTATCCCATATCCATAAAGCCCCCAACAAAAAACTGACCCCGTCTGGCAGGCACCAGACTTGGGTCAGTAAAAATATTTTTTTATTTCAGACTATCAATTGTTTCCAATTTCTAATCCTTTGTTTTTCTTCCTAGAGTAGTAATATCCGGCTAGTACCATGAAGAACAATCCGATAGCTGTGAAAATTGCTGTTCCCACACTCTTTGTGAATGGGTATTCGGCTTTTTTATTTTCTACTTGGATTGGATTTTTTGAATCATGGTCTGCATAGATTGGTTTATTCTCAGCTAGAGCTTTGACATCTAGCTTATCTCTAATACTATCATCTTCTGACAAGTCGTCAAAGATTAATTCAAATAGCTGATCTGCTATGCCTGTTTTATTATTTTCATCAAGCTTACCAGTAAATTCCATTACAATTGCATCTGTTGTTGTAATTGATTCATCTGTCGTGTCTGTCGAACCAAGCATATCCTTTAGTCCATATCTTGAACCTGTGATTTTGTTAACTGTAGTGAATGAAATTGCATCTACTTTCTTGTAGTCATCTTTTGTTAACTTATCAAGCGTCTTTTTGCCATCTTTCTTGAGAATAGCTACATTGACTTCTCCACCTAGACCAAATCCACTAGAACTCTTGTACTTAGGTGTTATCTTCCAGTCATTTTCCTTGATACGGATATATGATTGGGAAGATGGAATTGTCATAGATTCATGGTTAGGGTTAATGATTATTCTTTGCTTAAATGTTTTATCCTTCATATCCACAGATATAATCTCACTTGAGATTTGTCCCTTATCGCTTGTCTTGTGACTTGCCTTCAATGGATCCTTTTCAAGAGTTTTAACCTTGCCATTTTCTAGCTTAAATTCTCTAATCTTGCCAGGAACCTTGGTATAACCATCTGGTGCCTTGGTTTCTATGAGGGCATAGTAGCCGTCTTTGGAGATAGGAAGTTTGAACTTACCATCCTTTCCAGAAGTCACTGTCATAGTTACTTCTTTGCCGTCTTTAGTGACCTTATAAGGTTGGTATTTTCCGTCTTCTTTTTCCTTATAATGAACTTCAAATTCAGCACCTTTAAGTTTGGTCTCATAGTTATTGGCATCAACTTTTTCAAACTCAATTTCCTTGTAGTTGATTACATTTATTGGCTCTTTACTTACAGGTTCTGTCGCTGTTTCAGTATTCGCATCTCCTGTTATAGCACTTGCTACCGAGCCTACCATTACTCCTATTGATGCTATTAATGATTGAGGCTTTTCTGTTGGCTTTTCCTTGACAACTTGTCTTGTGATTACACCATCTTCGCCTACAGTAAATTCTTGGATATGTCCTTCTATCTTAGCGTAGCCTTCAGGGGCTTCGGTTTCTATTAGGGCATATTTACCTGGTTCTAATTTTTCATAATGAACTAGACCTTTATCGTCAGAAGAATTTTCTGAACCAGTAACTTCAATCCATTTACCTTTGTCTTCGTAGTACTTTTCAAGTTTGAACTCAGCTCCTGGTAGAATCTTTCCTTCTTGGTCAATCTTCTTGAAGATTATTTCATTCTTAGGGTTGATTGCTTCTATTTTAAGCTCAGCACTTGCTGTAGTCTTGTTTTCAAAGATACGAACTCCATTTGTTCTTTCTACATAATATCCTACGTTATAACCTATAGTGTTTCCATAATAGTCATAAACTGGAATTTTATTAAAAAGTTGTGCATAGGTATCGAAAGATGAAATGTTATCTCCTTTAACTTTACCAGTAACCTTTAAAATTATGGAGTTTTGCGCCCCTATAGAACCGATTGATATGTTTAAATTACTATTAGCTTCTCGCTCATAAGGACCAAGCTGACCATAATTAGTTAGATTATCAGATCTTTCATTTACACCAAATGATTCTGGCATATCTCTCTTCAGATATTCATCTGTACTATAGTACTGACCTGTATTATAATTGTAAACATATTTTCCATTTTGATCTAGTCTTATAAAATCAAATTTCAAGTTGCTTACAGCTTCGCTTGGCTTGTACTTAAACGTTAGTGCTCCATCATTTTGTAGCCTTTCTCTATTGATATAGAAGTATTGAACAAATTCTCCACTTTCCCTATCAAAGCTTACTATCTTCGATGTCATATTCGCGTTGTTATATTCGTTTTTTGCCATATCAAGGTCGTAAACTACAGCAATATTATTTTTAGTAAAGTTTGTATCCTTTATCCCCATACCAACTTCTTCTTTATTACTTGAGTTTTGTACCTTATATAGGTTAATATGGGCTGTTATGGTATTTGCAAAAGCAGTCTTATTATACTGGTCGGCATAAGATGTGAAGACATAGGTTAGTGTTCCCGCTTCTTTATCATACTTAGCCTTGGCTATTGTACCTACTCCATCTGCGAATAAATCGAGATTTTGTGATTTTTCTCTCATTATTCCTTCAAGGTCGATGTTGTCAGTTAACTTGATTGTAAAGTAGTCTCCAGCTTTTATTGCTGTGTCATCTTTGATTTTGAATTCATTTTTAAATTCAAGAGCATGACCCTTGTGTGGGTGAATCTTTGAATTTTTTTCATTTTCTGTGCCATCATTTCCATCTGGTCTTAGAACTGACATAGTTGATGTCATTTCAATACTCTTAGAAATATCTCTATCTCCAACGTCGCTGTCATTGATGTATGGGTCTAGTCCCACACCACCGACTGTGAATCTCCATTTTTTACCCTTGTTTTGATATCCTTTTGGAGCTTTGGTCTCTTCTAGTTCGTATTGACCGATTGGAAGTTGGTCAAAGACTATTTTTCCATCATTACCGGTAGTTTTTGTATAAGTTCCGTCATTTTGCTTTGGATCTTCGTCTTTTTTAATATCTCTACTAATTCTAGTTAGCTTAAACTCTGCTCCTTCAAGTGAGTTATTTGCATCATCTTTCTTAGTAAGGGTTACCTCACCTTTTCCTGGGACTTCGTTGATAATCTTACCCATGTTCTTGGCAGTAGCGCTTGTTACATAGTCGACTAGTCTACCAGATTCTGGGGTGATTGGTTTACCATGTTCATCTTTGAGATCTGGAGCATATTCGAAGATACCATTACCTTCATTATACTCAAGGGTTACAACACCCCTACCTGGTGTGATTTCTCCAGTTTCTTTATTAATATCACCTTTTTCATAGGCAATTGTAAAGTGAAGTACAGGGTCTTTGATTGGTTTGTAGCCTTCTGGAGCCTTTACTTCCATCAGTCTATAACGACCTGGCTTTAGTCCCCTAAATCCGAAGTAACCGTTGAAGGCTGATGCTACAGTTGTACCTGGTATATCTTCATAGGTACCACCTGGTCCACGAACTTGGAGCTTAAAGACTGCACCTTCTAGCCTGTTGTTTGTTACCTCTTGGCTGTTGATGTCTTTTTTTGGATCCTTACGACCGTGCTTAGAGAAGGTAATGTTGAAGGTTTCTTCTTCGTTTATAAACTCAAGACCTTCCCTTGGGATTTCTTGGTGGCCCTTGGAGTTATAAAGTGGGTTAAGATCAACCCTTGTGTCTGCATGGACTTTTGGACTTCCAAGTGGTGGGTCGATAATACCAGTCTTGTAAGTTTTGCCCTTATATTTGACTTCTTTACCTACAAAGTTTTTGTATTTTGCTCCTTCATCCTTCTTGTCTGACCATGCCTCGGCTGCTTTTTCGCCTTCTTGTGATTTTACATATTTTGTAACCTCACTAGCACCGCCTTGATAGGATGCACCGTCAAAGGCTTCGTATCTTGCATTTCCATTTTCATCAAGTTTAAGTTGCTTAAAGTGTCTTTCTCCCTCATAGAAATCTACGTGAAGATCAAGCTTACCTAAGTCTTCTTGTGGGATATTGTACTTATCCTTCTTATCAGACTTACCTGTGATTATAACATCATCATAGAAGCCTTCTACGTCTACTATATAGACACCTTTTTCAAGGTTTAGTTGGTCTTCGTCAAAGCCCCAGTCAAATGGTCTCCATCTAGCTGTCTTTATCATAGACATATTATCATTTGCAAGGTCGTAAGTTCTTATAATCTTATCAAGTTCAGGGTCATTCATATTATTGAAATCTTTTGGATTTGATAACTTATAAGCTGTGAAATAAGCAGTCTTTACACCATCTTTTATAGTTTCTGGGTGTTGTCCTGCAGCATCTTTTTCTTCTCTCTTATACTTCGGTGTGATTTGAAGGTTTAGAGGCTTTGTTCCATTATAGGCTCTTGTATCTATATAGATTCTTTGGATATAGGTCTTAGATTCTGTATCTATAAAGGTTAGCCTTGACTTATACTTGATACCAGCATTATCAGCAGAATATCCTGCATTTGACTTCTTATTATCGTTTATAAAGCTTGATGGACTTGCTTCTGGTCCTTGGTATTCGGCATACATTCTACCGCCATCATCTTTGACCTCAATCTTCCAATCAGCTGTACTTTTCTTATAGCCTGTTGGGGCCGTGGTTTCTTTAAGAACGTAGTAGCCTTTTTGAAGCTTGATATCATTGCCAGCTTGGTCTTTAAATATTACATCACCCTTTTCATCAGATGTTGCTGTTAGGGTTCCAAAACCTTTGTCGATTGTTGAGTAAGTCGCATCCTCCATTTTATTAATTGTGAATGTAGCACCTGGAAGAATTTCACCACCTGGAGATCTCTTAAGAATCTTAGGATTAATACCAGCTTTTTTGTTGGTAATTTTTACTATCTCAGCTGTTTCTCCATCTGGAACAAGTATATCCTTGCCTTCTTCAGGAACAAAGCTATCAAGTGGATCCTTGGACTCTTTAAAGCTAGCTGATACACTTACATCGCCTGCTGGCATTGTAAACTTATTACCATTTACTGCAATCTCTTGCCCGTTTGAAGTTGCTGTGAACTTGTCTAGGACATATCCTACAGCAGGAGTTGCAGTTAATGTAATTTCTGCTCCTTCTGCTGCAGATTCTGGACTTGCAGAGATTGTACCACCGGTTTCTGGTTGAGTAACAGTAATCGTGTAGTTAGTAGGAGTTGAAACTTCTTCAAATTCGGCAAATACATTTACTTTTGCAGCTGGCATTTTAAAAGTATTTCCGTTAATAGCAACTTGATTTCCATTTTCATCTCTATAGTATAGAGATTTTAATTTGTAGTTTTCTTTTGGAGTAGCTGTTACTGTAATTATGTCTCCAGCATTTGCCGTTGTTGGACTTACTTCCAAAGTACCATTTTCTGGTGTGTTGTAAGATACAGAGTAACCTGTTTGTCCTGGTTTTTTTGTACCATTATAGGTTATTTGAGGTTTCATCTCTTTGATTATCTCAACACCGTTGTTACCCTTTGTTGTATCAAGGGTCTTTTTACCTGTGTCTACACCATCACTTTGCTCATACTTATAGAAGGTTCTCTTTACACCATCATGACCTTGTTCAACTCTTTGTTGACCTTCTTCTAGATTAGGGTCATCTTTGGTTTGATATTCCATTGGTATGGTTGTATCTTCGTAGCCATCTCTATAAGTTATCTTTGGTTGGCTCTTGTTGATGCCTGAAGGTCCATTTTGATAACTTTCTGCTGCCCAGTAATCTTTTCCAGAATCAGCACGATTTGGCCTGTAGTTGGCACCTAATCCTATAGCGCCAGCTTTTTGATACTCAAATTCTACTTCGACAACAAAAGGACTTTGGTAGTTATTTTGATTTAAAGTTAATTGGTTTCTCCAATATTTTAATTCGTTGTAATTTGTACTTAAATAGGAAAGTTCTCCACCTGTATATTGTATGTTATCTAAAGTAGAGTTCGTAGAAACTGGCCTTACACTTATAACATTTAACTTTACAGGGAAGTTATTTGGATTGTTTCCTTTCCCTATAAGGTGCATGTTTTGAGGTTCTGGGTGAAAGTCTAATCTGGCTTTGGTCATTTTTATATTTTCTTTGTTTACTAAAAATATTTGCCTAATTTTGCCTTCATTTTTATTTATATGAGTTATCTTAGTTTGTATTTGATTAGGTTGTCTATTCTTTGTATCTGGATTATCTGAATTAGCTGGATCAACCGCTTGCCATCCACTCGCTTGGACAGGTTGTCCTACTATTTCATCACCAATTTCTAGGCCATCTGCGAAGGTGTTTATACTTCTTGACCTAAAGTTCATAGTTGAGTTTAGGTCTGTTGGTGGGGTTGGTGAGTTTAGTAGGCTATATCCAAGGGCTCTTTCCATTAGTCCTCTATTTAAATATAGGACTGGTTTTGATGTAGGATTTGCATACATTACTGTTTGTCTTCCTGAGGCATCTGTATTTCCTACATAGGTTCTGGTGTTTTTGTCTGTAGAGCTTGATGTTGGATTTTCTAGCTTAATAGCGTCTAAGGAGTCATACCACTCTGCTCCCCAATAACCGTTATTAGCTCCATTGTACTTATTAAAGAAGTCCATACCTGTTCCTACTCCACCAGAGTTTGGGATATTGGATTCTATGGTCACTGCGTAAGTTTTATTTTGACCATATGGAATTTCAGGTGTTATCTTTAACCTCTTGTAGCCATTTTTCTCAATTACTTCAGGATTATATTTTATAGGATTACCATTTGTTGGTAGCTTATCTATATTTGATTTATATGGCACTTCTGTAATGGATAGGATTTTAGTGTTATCTAAGTCAAGATTTCTATTTTCTGGTTGGGCGTGGATTTCTATGTGTGACCCACCTAGGTATTCAGGTTGGTTATTAACTAAGAAAGTTTGCCTAAACCTGCCTGTTGCCTTATTGACTTCAGTAATCCTGCTTGCTACTTTGCTAGGATTATTGCTAGAGTTTCTATTAGGCTGGTCTGCTGATAGTTTTTGCCACTTAGCTCCTTGGTCAGGAACTGTTGATCCTGGGTTATTATCCCTGATATAGATTTTTCCATCTTTGGTTACTGTTACTGTCCAATCGGTGTTGGATTTCTCGTAACCTTGTGGGGCTCCTGATTCTGTTAGCTTATAGATACCTGGTACTAGGTTGTCAAATTTGACAATTCCGCCTGTGCCAGATTTCTTCCAAACTTCCTTGCCTAGGTCCTCATCAGTTATCTTTGGTCCTTGGAGTTTGAATGTTGCCCCTGTTATACCATCTGTTTCTTTGTCTGCGTCTACCTTTGTGAAGGAGAATTCTTGGACAATCTTTTCGTTACTAACATCTAGTGATCCTTCCGATATATAGGCTCCCTTGATGTTTCCAGCTTCACCTTTTGTTACTACAGGTTCTCCTTCTACAATTTGACTTGCACTTTCGTAGTAATCAGATTTCCAGAATAGTCCCTTATTTGTTTGAAGGTCCATTCCTGTACCTACTCCAGCGTTTTCTGATGTGTATGGTACTTTGACATCTATTACAATAGGTTTTGTAATTTGTCTATCTTTGAAATCTAAATATAGTCTGTTATCACCTGATATGACTCTTTTCTCTGTCCTAACTTCATCTGTAATATCTGTCAAACTGTAGTTTTCAAGTCTGATATCTTGTACCTTTCCATCAACAGCATTATTAAGTTCAAATATCTTGTAGACTCCATTGCCTGCATACCAATCCATGTTATTATACCAAGGTTTTTCCCTGTGAATTGATGCATGGTTAAGTGTTATTGTATCTGCTTCTGGGTTTATTACATATCTTTGGATAACATATTTGTTGTTAGGGTCTTTGGTATTTTTACCAACAATTCTTGTACCGAGTTTAAATGGTACTGGCCAGTTGTTGTAGTAACCTGTTTGTCTATTATCTCCTAGATTCCAACTATCAATTGGTCTTTTGTCAACATTTACCCATTTTGTTCCATCTTCTCCTAGGATTGACTTATTTACATCTGGGTCAGTTCCTGTTTCAGGTCCCTTTACATAGTTGTAGACTCTGGCTTTATTGTCAGAACCTATTTCTATTACCCATTTTTTGTCAAGTTTTTTGAAACCAGCTGGGGCAGATTCTTCTTCTAATAAATAAGTTCCTTTTTCAAGTTTTTTATCAAATGAAACTACACCGTTTTTATCAGATGTACCTGTGGTAACTTCTGTGTCATCAGTTGTTGTTATCTTAAATTTCGCTCCTTGGAGTGGAACATTTTCATTGTCTTTCTTATAGACTGTAAATTTTGTAGCAACTGGCTTATTTGTAACTGGTAATTCAATAGTGTCTTTTCCAACTAGGGTATCTCCTGTTGAGCCTAGACCTATTTCTATTATTGTTACATAACCGTCTATACCGACGTTTACTCTCCAAGTCTTGTCAGATTTGATATGTTCTGCCGGAGCATTTTCTTCCTTAAGAGTATAGATACCTGGCTTTAGATTAGAAAAATCAACTATACCATCTTGACCAGAAGATCTATAAATCACATTGTTGTTTTTATCTGTCAAGCTAAAGGTTGCGCCTTGTAGGGTTTTGCTCCTATCAGATTCATCAAGTTTTTTGATTTTAAAAGAACCTGGTGTGTACCTCTTGTTTATTAGTGCTACCTTTTGGCTGTAGAATTTTGGTATCTCGCCGCCTGCCTGGTCACCTGTTGCCTTATTGTAGTTGGCTCTGGTGATAAAGGATGACTTAAAGTCATTGTTTGTCATACAGAAGACTCTCCAGAGGTTGTTGAAGTTATACAAGTTATCAATCTTGAAGGTCTGCTCTATGATATAACCATCCTTGCTCTTATCATCAATTGCTGGCATCTTGATTTTTAGTGGAGCATTTTTTGTGATTACTCCCCATTCTTGGATTTGGCCTGGGTCGTAGTTTAGGGTGATTGATCCTTGTCTATCATTATTTACAGCATATCTTGGGTCAATTGCCTTTGAATATACCAAGTTGTACTTGGCAGGGTCTTGACTTGGCCTTACACCGTAGGATAGAGGCATATTTAGGTTGACTTTTTTATCAAAATTACCTGCCTTTATGGTCGTCATATATGGTGATGTACGATAAATCTTAACATCTCTTAGGGAGAAGGCTGGTTTGTTACCATTACCTTCCCATGTAAAGAAGTTCTTAGTTGCTCCCTGGTAGTTAGTTGATAGCCAGTTAAATTTAAGCTCTTTTTGGCCTGTTGTTCTAACATGAACTGGGTTGTAGTAGGCGAGTACTGCTACATACCAGTCTCCCTTATCATCTTGGTATACATCCCTAAAGTAGTAGGATTGTGGTACTTGGGCATTTTTACCATCGTAGTCGTATTGCTCGTAGTCTGCTGGTATATCCACTTTTATTTTTTGTTGACCAGTAATTCCTGTTTGACCTGGTGCTACAGTTACTGTAAATGGATAGGTTCCATCATTTTGAGCATAGTATTTAGATGGGATAATACCCTTAAGTTCAATTTTTGCCTGTGTCTTTCCTCCTATTGACTTATCGTTAAATACATAGGTCAATTTGTTGGTTGTGTAGTCAAAGTATGGATCTGCTACATCGACTCCACCTATATTTAGTTTTGGAAATTCTCCAAAGTATTGGGTAAAGTCTAAGTTTTTATCAAATTGGATAGAAAATCTTTGGCCTGGTGATGACTGTTCAAGGTCTATTGTAGCATTATACTTAAGAGACTCTAGCCTATAGGCTTCCCATACTTGTGGCCTAACACCTATATCTCCTGAGTCACCTTCGTTTATAACTAAAGATTGTTTTACAACATTTATCTTGGCAGTAGCTTCTTCTTGTGCTTGCTCTTCATCTGTTATCAAGTAGTCTTCACCATTTACTGGTGAGCCTTGCCCATCTTTAAATTTAGGCTTGTAGGTTACTTGCTTAGAATCATCTACTGTCACTTCAAATATAACGTCAGATTTGACATAGCCATCTGGTGCAGAAATTTCTTCTATGGTGTATTTTCCTTCTGGAAGTTTTCCAAAGGATGCGAGACCTGCGTTTTGGCCTTTCTCATCAGCAGCTTGTGATGTTACTGTAGAAATCACTTCGCCGTTTTCATCTTTTATTTCAAAGGTTGCTCCGACAATTGGATTATCTTTTTTGTCAATTTTTCTGATTTCTACTGGACGAGTTTCAAAGGCTTCATTTTTTACTGTAATAGTTGTACCCTTTGATGCTTGTGCTGTTGATGTTGGCATAACAGTTTGGTTTTGTAGCTTAGCGTTGTTTCCAGTCTCTTTACTAGTTAGCCAGTCATAGGTTAGGGTATTTGCACCGCCACCTAAAGGTTTTGATTTTGCTACAACTAAGAATCCCCAATCATTTGCAAATCTTTCTTTAGGCAAGGTGATCTCGTATCCAACTTGACCTGTAAATGGATCTTTAATATTTTGGGTACCCCTGATTACTCTATTATTATTAGGTGCGTTTAAGACACTTGCTCCAAGCTGATTTATTAGGTTTTGATCAACTGTCTGTTGGATCATGGCTGTTCTTACAGGACCCCTATAATAGTCAGGGATTACGTCATAGACCTTTACGTCATCTAGGTTTTGTATTTCACCACCATTTACCCTTAGGCTAAGTCTGGTGTCCCTATTTGTAGACCCACCAGATCTTGCTTCATTAGCTTTTAGGAAGATATAGGTTGTAACATTGCCATTTTTATCTTTTGTTGCATATTGCATGGCATTCATGTAGTCAGGCCAATTCGGATCTGCTACTGTTACTGTTGGATTATTTCCTACTGACAATTCGGCCTTACTACCGCTTGTAGATATTCTTCCCGCATCATCTACGCTTACAGTAGTTTTTTCTTGATTAAGCTTGTAGCCTTTTGGAGCCTTAGTTTCAAAAAGAGTGTAGGTTCCAGGGGAAATGTTCGAAAATTGTGCCTGACCGTCCTTATCTGTCACAACTTCTGCCTCACCTTGACCTAGGAGCTTAAAGTATGCTCCTGGTAGAGGATTTCCTTTTTCATCCTTTTTTATAAGGGTAAAGTTTGCAAATTTCGGTATTTTTTGTACTGTTGCCTTGTTGTGGATGTAATATCCTTTTTTGTTAAAGTCATAAAAATTATTATTTTCATAATAATTTATTGTGTTTCCACTAGAATCAGTGTTGGTTGTTGGAAAGTCTTGTTTGATTTTTATATCATTTTTAGAAAACTCACCACCATCAGAAATATTCCACACTTTTACATCTGGTATGGTTACATTTCTAGTAGCTGGGTCTGGGTTAGCTTCTTTTGATTCTTCAAATTTAGCTTCTCCGATTTCATTCCCTGATCCGTCCACTGCCTTTAATGTCATTTCAGGCATTTTTAGACCCTTATCAAGGTTCCAATTTTGTTCTACACTTACATCTTGGTATTTGGAAATAGCTACTCCTGCTAAGCTAAGGGGTTCTTTTGAATTTTGATCTTTAATTTTAGTATCGTATTGATATGCAACTATAGTACCCACAGCTTGTTTCTTTGATGGAGAGTGCTTTGCCTCTGGAAATCCATTTGAATAACCTTTAGGGGATACATCTTTCATAATACCAGTCTCAGCATCTATTTCATAAATACCAATTTTTCCATTTGCAGGGTCATTATATTTTTGATTTCCACCGAGAGTTCTTGTTTCAAGAGGTAGGCCTTCATTTACATCACCAGTTGATACTGCATCTGTTACTGTCCATCTAGCAGCATCTTCTGCTGTAAATTCACCTAGGATTGTTGTCCTGTTGTTCATACCTGCTCTTGTAGGTGTGGCATCTTTGACCTTATCTAATGGCCAGCCGTCTACTACAAATCTTTTTGCACCTACTTTAGGCTTACCTTCCTTGTCCTTCTTATTGGTAAGGATGACAGAAATATCCATCATGTACTTTTCTTGCATACCTTCGACTGGTGTGTAGAGATTGTAGGTGATTTCTCTTGTACCTGTTGGAGCATGGTGTTTGGAATCGTGGATACCAAAAGCTCCCTTAATTGGGTTGTCTTTTAAATCTACTTTTGTGTCATTGCTTTTGATATCTCCAAGCCCTGATCCTTTGACTGTAGTAAAGTTTGTCTTCAAACCCAAAGTTGCTAGGTCTGTGTCTGATGATATTCTTATAGTCCAGTTGTAACCTTGAAGTTCTCCATCTTTTACTACTGGGTTTGCATATGCATCCATGTCTACCTTGTAGTTTGAATCAGCTGCTTCGATGATTTGTGTTACATCTTTCCTGCCTGGTTCTATGATTGAACCAGCTGGATTACCATTTACATCTACCTTTTGTGGCAAAAGGTCTTTTGGTGGATTGATTAGTCCTAGGCCTGATACCTTGTTTATAACTGTAAAGTTCCCATCTTTATCAAGTTCTACATTTCCTGCATTGTAGTCTACAGGTATATTTAGCGGGAATTGGGTATTTTCTTTAATTTCCTTAACTATCTTGTATTCAATGATATTGTCTTTAGAGTTGTATTTTGGCTCTGCTATCACCTCTCCCTTATACTTGATAGGCTCAAGCTTAGTTCCCGGTTTTACTGTAAGCGCCTTGTCTAAGATAATATTAAAGAATTGTCCGGGTTGAATTGGTCCTGTCGCATTTGATGTATCAAAACGAGTTAGGATATGGAATTTCTTGCCTTCTAGGTTAAGCTTGTTTGACTCTGTACCTGCAAAGATGTGTGGTCTGAAGTTGTTGTTTCTATCTTTTGCTACTAGGGCTTCTATGGCAGCGTTGTTATTTTCCATTAATCTTGCTTGGTCGGCTCTTGAGAGTTTGTATTTTTTCTCAAAGCTGTTTAGGAGATTTTGGATTTCTTCTATGCCGTTTTTATCATCGGCGAGCGCCGCCTTTAATTCCTTGTCTGCCTTGGCTAGGTCGCTTTGACCGAATAGGTCCTTGATGCCTTCGATTAGGCCGCCCTTTTTTTCTTCATTTTTTGCAGATTCTTTTAACTTAGCTAGGTCTTCTTTATAGGCCTTTACTGCTTCTTTGCTTGTTATTTGATTAGATGGTTTAGAAGATTTGTTTTCTGTAGGAGTTTCCTTTGGTGTATCTTTCCTTTCTTCTTTTGCATCTTTCTTAGGCTCTGCTATTTTATTTTCTGCCTTATTTTCTACTTGAGCCTTTTCTTTTGTTTCTTTATCTACTGACTCTGCTTTTCTTTCCTCTTTCTTTTCTGGATAGGCATAGGTGATTATTTCATCGTAGTTTAAGTTGGCTGCCTTATTCTTTTCTTTGTTTACACCAGATAGGATTGATTCAAGATAAAATCTTAGGTCAGATTTTTCGATATTGTATTTTTCTGCTAGGGCCTTGGTGTAGTCTTTTAACTCTCTGTCTGTAATCTTTTCATCATTATATGAGTCAAGATTGCTGGCTAGTTTTTCTATAGCAGTTTCTAATTCTTGTGTAAGTTTGCCTTGGCCAGATAGTCTAGTGATTAGGCTGTCTTTGTTTAGGGCTAGGGCTGAGATTTTCTTGTCTTCTTTTTTGTCTTTTTCTATCACTTGGATTTCATTGCCGGATGAATCCTTTGCTGTGATTTGTGTTTGACTTTTATTTTCTTCTTTTTTCTCTACTTGTTTTTTCTTATCGTCTTCATTTTTTGTGGTGACCTTACTCTCTTTGTGGGTGTGGTCATCTGACTTGTCTTCCCCGCCTTCTTCATCGTCGTCGTTAGAAGTTTCTTTATTTCCTTCTATATATATAGGGTTTTTGACTTGTCTATTATTTAGGCTGTAGGATTTTGTTTTTGTGTTTTTCTTATCTACCCTTGTTGTTAGGCTTAGCTTGGCTATGTAGCCAGCTGGAATTTCAAATTCTATCTTGTTTGCAAAAGGTATTACTTGTGAGAATTCCTTTTTTAAGATGAATCCTTCTTTGGTGTTTTCAAAGTAGTCTAGGGTGATTTTTGTGTTTTTAGTATCTTGCTTGTCATCTAGCTTTAGGTCATAGGTAATCTTTTCAGATTCTCTCTTGCTATTTACTAGATAGTCTGTCCAGACTATTGTATCTGCACTCTGCAAGAAGCTTAAGAATTCGCCAGATTTGATTTCTCCCCTTAGGTTCCCGCTAGGGTCTTTGTTTAAATCTAGGCTTATGACTTCTTTGTCTTGATTTTCTTCTCTTACAGTCTCTTTGTTTGTGATGAGTCTGTAGTTTAAGTCTAGCTTATTTTCTCCATCATCTAGGCCGATTAAGGTCTCATAGGTCCTGGCATCTTTTGCCTTTCTAACATTTGCTTCCACTTCCATGATTATTTCGTCATAGGCTTTAGTGTCCACTATTAGGCTTGATATCTCTCCTTTGTTAGACCTTTCTTTGATGTCAATATCAGCTAGCTTGTTTTCAATCTTGGCCTTGGCTGATTTGACTCTAATATCTGTGATATTTGAGTTTGGATTTGGGGTAAATTTTAGGCTTAGGTCCTTATCACTTGTATCTTTGTGCTTGTTTGAGATTGTAACCTGATAGGATATCTTTTCTAAGTCATCAGCTAAGCTTGCCCTAGCTTGCAATATGTAAGCATCAGTTTCTAGCTTGTCCGTGTTGTCTGACTGTCCTGTCTGGTGTATTTCTTCATTAGGTTTTTCATTTAGGCCCATTATTGACGTGGCCTTGTCGTAGGTCTTCGTTTCTTCGCCTGCTGCTATAACCCCTGTCGGAAATGACATGGATATGGCTATGACTAGGGCGAAGGTTTTTCTAGCAAATGTGCTAAGCTTTCCTTTCATAAAACCCTCCCTTCCTTGATAAGACTTCTTGTCTATAAAAATAATTTCTAATAAATTGTTCTTTGAGTTTTATCACAAAACACTCCTTTTACATCTATATATTCCTTATATTTAAAATCATATTATCTTACACTTATTATATAATTTTTAGGCTCTTTAATCAAGGGAAAAGCGTTTATTTCAACATCTTTCACATGCCTTATTAGTTTGGTATCAGCCTAAATTTTATTGATTTTTATCTAAGTGTTTTTTTATAAGACAAAGCTAGGGATCCTCGTAAGCTACTTACTTACGAACATCCCTAGGCATAAATCTAGCTAAATTTATTTAAAAACCTGCTTGATAGAATCCATGTCTTCTTCATTTTTAAATATTTCTTAACTTATATTTTATCACATCTTAGGTGTAAAACAAAACGTATTTTATTATTATTTATTAAATAACCAATAAACATAAATTTATTTTATCATTTTTTTACAATTGACAAAGAAAAAACGGCCTTCATTTTTGAAAACCGTTTTTAAATCCTATTTATCTTTTAGAGAGTCTATGCAGTCGACAAATTTCTTAGCTATATTTTGTGGCCTGGTTATAGCTCCCCCAACTACTACTGTGAGGGCTCCTAATTCTAAAACTCTCTTGGCCTTTTCCGGTGTGTCGATGTTACCTTCTGCTATTACCGGATGGTCGCAAGCCTTGATGATTTCCCTTAGGATCTTAAAGTCATCTGCTTCTATCTTATGGCCCTTTGATTGTGGGGTGTAGCCTACCATGGTGGTGCCTATATAGTCAAAACCAAGTGAATCTGCGTGGATTGCTTCTTCGATGGTTGAGCAGTCTGCCATTAGCCTTATATTTGGGTATTTGGCTCTTATTTCCTTATAGAAAGCATCTAAGCCATCGTGGTTTGGTCTTTTGGCATTGCTGGCATCTGTAGCTATAATTTCTACACCAGAAGCCACAAGCTTGTCTATTTCATCCATGGTTGGTGTTATATAAATCTCGCTATTGTCATAATCTTTTTTGATTATACCAATTATTGGTAGGTCGACATTTTTCCTGATTTCTTCTATATCTTCTACTGTGTTGGCCCTTATACCACAGGCTCCTGCCATTTTTGCTGCTAGGGCCATCCTGCCCATTATAAATGAAGAGTGGAGGGGTTCATCTTCTAGGGCCTGGCAGGATACTATTAGACCATTTTTTAATCTATCATTAATTTCCATCGTCCTTCTCCTTTATTAGTTTTAACATTTCATTAACTGATTGCATGTAGACCTCTCCTGAGGTGAGACGTCTGTCGTAGAGTTTTTTAAAGAGTATATCTAGCATGATCATGGTAGGAAATTGGGGTGAGATTATGTTTGAATATTCTAGGTTTTGTTTGTGGGCTACTAGGATTACAAAATCAAAATACTGGTCCCATTTTTCACTATCATTTGCTACAAAAAGTACTGTCTTGCACCCCTTCTCTCCCGCTTTCTTTAGACCATCTATTACCTCTATGGACTTGCCTGAATAGGAGATGCCCATGACTAGAGAGTCTCTTTTTAGCCTTACTGAATTTAATAAGAGCATATGGGTATCTGTGATAGCTTCTGCATCTAGACCAAGCCTTATGAGTCTTTGGGCAAATTCTGTGGCCAAATAGCCTGATGAGCCTACACCGTAGATGTAAATTCTGTCGACATTTAGCATGGCTTCGGCTAGCTTTTCGTAGTCCTTATAATTATAGAGGTTGTAGGATTTAAGCAAGATTTCCCTGTAGGAATCAAATACAGGAAGACCTATGTCCTTTTTCCTCTTAAAATTGCTCTGTCTAGATGACTGGTACTTATAGACAAACTCCCTATAGCCAGAAAGGTTGAGCTTTTTGGCAAAACGGGTGAGGGCTGCCTCAGAGATAAAAAGCTTGTTTGAGACTGTCTTGCTTGTTAGGTCTGTGTCTTCTGTTTCTAGGAAATATTCTGCTATTATCTTTTCTACTTCAGTTAATTCTTCATACTTTGATTCAATTAGAGGGAGTATTGATTCATAATTTTCATTCATTTGATTTTTCAAATAGGCTGTAGGCCCCGTAAAGTCCTGATTTATTGCCTAGGGCTGTGGCCTTTATTTCTGTAGAAGCGAAGATATTTTCTGGCACTAGGGCCCTTATCTTTTCTATAATTGGGTCGAGGAATTTCTCTTTTTGCTCACTTATACCTCCACCAATTATGATCACTTCTGGGTTAACTATGAGCATGATATTAGCTATGCCCCTGGCTAGGATTTTTGTCATATCATCGACTAATTTTATAGCATCAGGGTCAGACCTATCAATGGCAGCGAATATTTCCTTACCATTATTTAGGTTTTTGTCTGGGTAAAGGGTCTTTGCCTTTTTAACTAGGGCGCTGGTTGAGGCTAGGGCTTCAAACTTGTCAGTTTCAAATGGCATGTAGCCAATTTCTCCTGCATGACCACTTGCACCCCTGTGGATTTTGCCATCTAGGATTAGGGCGCCTCCTATGCCTGTTCCTACTGTAAGGACAAAGGCTGAATCATAGCCCTTGCCAGCTCCATAGGATAGCTCGCCCATAGCTGCTGCCTTTACATCATTTTCTACTACAGCCGGGATGTTTAGAGCATCTCTTAGCTCCTTTTTCCAATCAAAACCTTTGTAGTTTTTGAAGGTTGGGCCGTGGCCTGCTATGATTCCTGTCTTGTAGTCAACCATGCCTGCTGTAGAAATGGCCACCCCTTCTACCTTGTATTCTGGATTTAGGTCTTTAATGAGTTTTAGGACATCTTCTTTGATATCAGGGGCGTTTGTGCCTGCCTTTGATGGGAAATTTGGAAGGTCTTTTTCAAAATCTTCCCCCTTAAGCATGGCCTTGATCTCTGTGCCCCCTATGTCTAGGCAAAGTACTGGCATCTTAATATTTCTCTCTTAGCTTATCTATTACATAGATATCTTTCATCTGGTATTTGTCAGCCAATTCTACTAGGCCCTTGGCAAGTTTTACCTGGTCATCTCCGTAGAAATTGATGAATGGTCTTCTAGCATATCCTGCATTTATACCTGCTTCTCTTAGGACTGCCTTGATACCTGCTACCATGTTACCACCTGCTACTAGGTAGTTTATTATCCTTACGGCATTTTTCTGAAGGTCGTAAGCTTTTTTGACTTCGTTATTAGCTATAGCCTCATTTATTTGGATGAATAAATCTGGGATTAGGTTATAAAATGATCCTACTATACCATCTACACCTATTAGTAGGTTTGAGCTTGCTAGCTCATCTGCTCCACCATAGACCATGAAGTCTTCTCCGCAAGCTTCCTTGATAGCTGGGATTTGGTAAATGTCTGAATTTGTGTATTTTACACCCTTGATATTTTCTATTTGGGATAGGTCTTTGATCATATCTGCACTCATCATCCCTGCTAGTGGGACATTGTAGATTACCATTGGAATATCAACAGCTTCTGCTATATCCTTGTAGTAGTTATAGATTTGCTCGCTATTGAATCTCCAATAAAATGGTGGGACTGATGAAATGGCTGTAGCTCCTGCTTCTTCGGCTGCTTTTGCTAGGTCGATTGATTTTTTAGTACCTATATCGCCTATGTGAACTACAACTGGCACCTTTCCCTTTGCTGCTTCTATTACAGCTTGTGATGATTTTTCCCTTTCTTCAGCACTCATCAAGAAGCCTTCTCCGGTTGATCCTGTTAAGTATAGGCCACCAATGTCAAATTTTAAAATAAATTCTGTAAATTCTTTTGTAGCTTCTAGGTCTAGGTTTTCATTTTCGTCAAATATTGATAGGGCAGCTGGTATTACTCCCCTAAAGTCTTTTAGTGTAAATTCGCTCATAATTTTCTCCTCTAATTTTTCTTGCTATATAGGTGGCAAGCTACCTCGTGGTCTTCATCTATTAGGACTCTTTCTGGGATTTCACTCTTACAAATATCCATGCACTTGCTACACCTATTGTGGAATGGACAGCCAGCTGGCTTATGGATTGGACTTGGCACATCCCCTTCTAGGACAATCCTTTTTGAATCAGCTCCCACTACTGGTATTGGGACAGCTGATAGGAGGGCCTGAGTATAAGGATGGGCTGGGTTTTTGTTAATCTTCTCGCTGGTAGATATTTCCATGATATTGCCTAGGTACATTACTATTATTCTATCAGAAATATATTCTACTACCGAAAGGTCATGGGCTATAAAAATATAGGTTAGGTCAAGCTCTTTTTGGATGCCCTGGAGTAGGTTTATTACCTGGGCCTGGATTGATACGTCTAGGGCTGATACCGGCTCATCCAGGATTACTACTTCTGGGGACACGCAGAGGGCCCTGGCTATACATAGCCTTTGCCTTTGACCACCTGAAAACTCATGTGGGTAGCGGTACATATAATCAGGTCTTAGGTTTACTCTCTTTAGCCTATCTTCTATGACCATGTCTATGTCCTTTTTCTGGTTGACCCCGTGGGCAACTAGGGGTGCCTTGAAGGAATCATAGATTTTTTTCATTGGGTTAAGGGCTGAATATGGGTCTTGGAAGACCATTTGCACTTCTTTTCTAAAATCAAAGAGCTCTTCTTTATTAAATTTGGTTACATCTGTCATCTTGCCGTGAAGATTGTATAAAACTTCGCCACCGGTTGGGTTTTCTAGTCTCATTATAGACTTGCCAAGGGTTGTCTTTCCACAACCAGATTCACCTACAACACCGACTGTCTCTCCACGTCTGACTTTAAATGATACCCCATCAACCGCCTTGACAGCTCCTGTTTGCTTTTTGAAAAAAGTGCCTTCATAGATTGGAAAATGGGTCTGTAGGTTTTTGACATCAAAGACAATTGTATCTTTTATTTCATTTCTTACTAATAGGTCGTCATTTTTTTCTATTATTTTCTCATCTACTTTCATCTACGACCTCCTTTTCTCCTTCTAATAGGAGACATCTGGCTGTGTGGTTACCTTCTACTCTAAATAGTGGAATATCCTTATTTAGGCATTCTTCTGTGGCATAAGCACATCTATTTGCAAACTCGCAGCCCTTTACATAATTGGCTGGGTCTGGGGTTTCGCCTGGTATGGTTGATAGCTTCTTATTCCTATCCATGCCTGGTACTGGAACAGATTTTAATAAAAGCTTGGTGTAAGGATGGGTAGGAGAATTAAAAACATCTGCCACTTCCCCATATTCTATAACTCTTCCCATATACATGACTGCAACTTGGTTGGCTACTTCTGCCACAAGGCCCATGTTGTGGGTTATAAGGATTACTGACTTGCCTTCCTTATCTCTTAAGTCCTTCATAAGATCCATGATTTGGGCTTGGATTGTAACATCAAGGGCTGTGGTTGGCTCATCGGCTATTAAAAGATTTGGGTTATTTACCATGGCTATGGCAATCATTACCCTTTGTTTCATACCACCAGAAAATTGGTGAGGGTAATTATCAAATCTTGATTCTGCTTCAGGTATGCCAAGCTTTTTAAGCATTTCTATGCCGATTTGTCTGGCTTCTTTTTTGGAAATCTTCCTATGCTCTAGGATATTTTCTAGGATTTGGTCACCTACAGTGTAAACTGGGTTTAGGGATTGCATCGGGTCTTGGAAAATCATTCCGATTTCCTTACCCCTAAGCTCTCTCATCTTTTTTCCGTAGGCTTTTTCCTTTAATATATCGACAATCTTACCATCTTCCTTAAAAAATTCTGAGCTTCCTGAGCTTATCCTAGCTGTCTTTGGCAAGAGTTTGACCATGGAATTGACTGTGACTGATTTGCCGCAGCCAGATTCTCCTACTATTGATAAGATCTGACCCTTTTTAACATCTAGGCTTACGTTTTTTACTATTCTGTTATATCTCTTTCCTACCTTAAATTCTGTGGATAGGTTTCTTAATTTGATTATATTGTCCATATTTCACCTAATTTCTTGGGTCTAGAGCATCTCTTAGGCCATCGCCCAAAAAGTTGATGCTCATTACAAATAGGGATATAAAGAGGCCTGGTATTATCCATTGCCACTTATACATTTGGATGACTGTTATTGACTTGGCCGCATTTATTATTGTTCCCCAAGTTGGTACATTTGTTGGAACACCTAGTCCTAGGAAGGATAGGCCTGTTTCTTGGAGTATAAAATAGGCTATGTTTATGGTTGTTGCTACTATTATTGGGCTTAGGGTGTTTGGCAAGATGTCCCTAAACATAATAGCAAAGTCTGATATACCAAAGGCCTTGTTTACATCTACATAGGTTTCTTCTCTTAATCTTAAAACTTCATTTCTTACTATCCTAAAGACTGTCATCCAGCCTATGAGGGTGAAAACTAGGATCATATTTGATACTGAAGGGCCAAGGATGGTTACAAGGACCATGACAAGTATTATCATAGGAAATGATTGTAAGACTTCTGATATTCTTATGAGGATGACATCGATTAGACCGCCAAAATATCCAGCTATTAGGCCAAAGATTGTGCCTATGATGGATGTTGTAAGGGCTGATGATATACCGATTAGGATTGAAATCCTGCCACCATAAAGGAGTCTTGAGTATAGGTCACGGCCTGTGGAATCCGTCCCAAATAGGTGGCCATTGCCTGGGGCTTGATTAAGCTTACCCATATCTATTTGGTTTGGGTCATGGCTGGCAAGTAGGGGTGCAAAGATTGCTGATAAGATCATTAGCAAGACTATCACAAGCCCTACTATTGCCAATTTATTTGATAAAAATTTTTGCAAAGACCTCTTTGCCAAGGATGACTTTTTTTCTTTTTTCTCTACTAGATTTATTTCTGTCATAATTTCACCTACAATCTTATTCTTGGGTCAAGAATCGCACTTAGGACATCTACCATGAAGGAGATTACAAGCATAACTGTGGCTATGAGTAAGGTTGTGACCATTATTATCGGATAGTCACCGCTCGTTACAGCTCCCATGAGGGTTGATCCTATGCCTGGCCAGTTAAATACTGATTCTATTACTACAGAACCTCCTATAAGGCCTGGAATCCTGAGCATGATTGTGACTAGAATTGGTCCCATTGAGTTTCTGAAAGCGTGTTTTAGGTAAACCTTCCATTCTGGTATGCCCTTGCTCCTAGCTGTTTTGATATATTCTTGGTTCATTACTCCAAGCATAGAGTTTCTAGTATACCTTAATACTGTTGCAATCATGGCTATGGATAGGGCTAGGGCTGGTAGAACTAAGTTTTTGCTCTTATCCCAAAAGCTTGTCATGCCAAATATATTTCTTCCCCCTACCGGGAACCATCCAAGGGAAAGGGCAAAGACAGATATGAGAACTATACCAAATAAAAATTCTGGTATGGATTGGCCGATTACACCTATAACTCTTGCTATATAGTCAATTGGGCCATTTTGGTTGACTGCTGATAAGATTCCTAAAACTATACCTAGGATTGATGATATGATTAGGGCTGCTAGGGCAAGCTCTACTGTCGCTGGTAGTTTTTGGGCTAGTATATCTTTTATTGGTTGTCCATTTATTATAGAATAGCCAAAGTCTCCCTTTATTACCTGGCCAATCCACCTGCCATATTGGATTAGGATTGGATCATCTAGGCCATATCTAGCTCTTAGCTCTGCTATCATCTGTGGATCTCTAGCTGAGCCTGGTGGCAAGAGGTAGTTGATTGGGTCTATTGGCATAGCCTGGAGGGCAACAAATATTAGAAAAGAAATTACTACAAGCATTGGTATCATTTGTATTAATTTCTTTAGTATGTATTTAAAAATATTGCCATTTTTCATTTATTTTCTCCTTAAAGCGCAATTTTTCAAAATTTAAGGGGCAACAGTTGTCGCCCCTAATTGAATAACTATTTAAGCTCCCAATTTTCAAATCCGATGTCTGCTGCAAACCATGGATTTGTAAACTTAGCTCCGTTAGTATTTACATTGTCTGTATTTACTAATATTTCATTTTTAAGCATGAAGACTACTTCTTTTGATAGGTCTTCTGATTCGATTTTTTGAAGTTCCTTTAGGATTTCTGCTCTCTTTGTCTTGTCAGTTTCTTGAAGGAGGTCAGAATATAGACCTTCGTATTTTTTACCAACTTCTTCGCCAAATACTCTTACTAGGTTGTTATTGGCTGGAACATATTCTCCGTACCATTCTTCATAGCCAAATGCTGATAGGCCTTTGAGGGCTATGTCGTAGTTTCTTAGTTCCATAAGTTCTTGGGTGGCATCGCCCGCAAATTTTTGTACGTTTACTGGGATTCCAACATCTTGTAGGTTTTGAGCTATAGAGTTATAGAGATCTACTGATGATTGGTCAGCCATGTAGTATCTAAATTCTAGTGGTTGATCTGCTTTGTAGCCGATTTCTTTTAGAAGCTCTTTAGCTTTTTCTGGATTGTAAGCGTATTTTTCAGCTTCTTCGTTTTTGTTATCAGCATCTTTTGCTGGTACACCGAAGGTTGATACTTCTGCAAGACCTGGGAAGAGGCTCTTGGTTAGGTTTTCTCTATCTATAGCGTAATAGATTGCTTGTCTAAACTTAGGATTTTTGATCCATTCGCTAGCTGGTCTTTGATCATTGCCTGTTTGGTTAAATACTAGGTAGTAGTAGAAAAGTGTGTCTACAGTTTGGCCTTCCCAGTTTTCTTTCTCAGAAACTGCTTGGATTTCTGTAGGTACCTTAGAATTAAATACGTCTGCTTGATCACCTAATACTGCATTTAATTTAGCATCAGATGGTACTATATTTACTACTACTGATTTGATTTTTGGTGCTTGGCCTTCGTAATTTTCGTTTGGCTCAAGGGCTAGGTAAGAGTCTGTTGCAACTTCTTTAACCTTGTACATACCATTTGTGATTGGGTTTTTCCAGAAGTCTGCTGTGTGATATTCTGTCATATCTACGCCTTCAAAGCCTGCCTTTGGAAGGATTGCAAATTGTGAAAGAATCGGAATCATGTTACCAACAGATTTATCCATCTCCATTGTTAGCTTGTTGCCTTCTACCTTTAGACCAGCAACTTCTTCTGCCTTACCTTCTTTGTAGTCTTCTGCTCCCTTGATTGATGAGAAGGCTGACTTATAAATTGAGTTTACTTTTGCTGCCTTTAGAGCACCTTCGATTGAGAATTTTACATCTTCTGCTGTAAGGTCAGATCCATCTGACCATTTTAGGCCATCTTTTATGTTAAATTCATAGCTCATGCCATCTTCTGCCATTGTGTAAGAATCTAGAAGATCTTCTTTAAATTCTGTTAGTTCTGGATTTGCCTTAAATAGAGATCTGAAGGTTATAACCTTATAGATATCTCCACGGTTCCACCAAGGTGTATCGAAGTTTGTACCTTCACCTTGTTTGTCAAATAGCATCCTTAGAGATTTTTCGCTAGACTCGTCTTTCTTTGCTGTTTCTTCTACCTTTGTTTCTTGCTTAGCATCTCCTGCTTCCTTGTTTTCTGGTGCCTTTGCGCCACCACAAGATGTTAGTAGCATGATAGCTGATAGGGCTAGGCCTAAAACGTAATTCTTTTTCATGTTCCCTCCTTGAAATTCGATTTCGTGATAAGGTTTTTTAAGTATATATGTAAAGTTGAAGTTATAAGCTTATATACCTAAAAAACATTTTCCTAACTATCTACATTATAGGACATATTAAAAATAATTTCAAATTTTTCATTAATTTTGAAAGTACTTTTAGATGCTCTCTTATTTTTTATATTTTTTGCTAAAGATTCTTCTAATTCATCAGATATTCAAAGTCAAATTCTATATATTTTAAAAACTCTTTCTCTTCTAAACCATCCTTTTGTCTTTGTTCAAAAAGAAGGGCGAAAATATCGTCTTTTCCTGTATATTCTAAGCAAGAATAGGTGAAGTTTGTGTCTGTGATTTGCTTTTGTCTGATGGTCCTTAGTTTATTTCCCTCGCCTACTTCCATAACCCTGATATAGCCATTGTTTCTGCCTGGACCTTTGGGATTTGCTACTAGGATATATTCCTTGCCATCCTTGTCATATTTTAGGACCGATACCATGCAGAAGGCTTCTGAATCAAAATCTGTCTGGCAAAGGGCCTTTTCAAAAGTCTCTCCATCATCGTATGAATATGAATAAAGAATCCTATCCGATGTTGTCCTCGAAAATAGGATTAGGGTCCCGTCATTTAGGCTTACTAGCTGGCTTTCACTTGTATTTGTGAGAGTTTTTCCATCTAGGGCAGAGTAGCCTTCTCCATCATTTACAGACTTTGACCTAGTCCAGGTCTTGCCAAAGTCATCTGAATAAATTAGACAGGCATGTTCCCTTAAATCATAGATGTCATCCTTATTTTCTGTGGTGTAATAAAGAGGGATTAGGATCCTGCCGCTTGGTAATTGGAGGCCTCTTCCGGGGCAGACTCCCATAAAAATCATCCTATCATCTGCCACAAAGTGGGATATATCAACAGGACTTGCCCATGTCTTGCCCCCATCTTCTGATTGGGTAAACCATAGGTAGGGTGTTTGGTGGACTCTAAGGAAGGATGTCTCTGAATAAATATTTCCTACTAGCTTGTCACCCTCATAAATATTGCCCAGCTTATCAAAGGGATAGGAATCCTCCATACAAACCCTGTATGGACTTGGGGTATGGTCCATCCCATAGACTTTGCCATTTTTTATGTAGAACCTAGACTGGGCCTTTTCAAAAAGGAGGGTATTTCCGCTGTTATAGAATAAAATCGGATATTTTTCACCGCCAAATTCTACATAGCCTGTGCCTTTTTTGGATGTAAGGTAGTTGCCGCTTGACCTAAACTTATCAATTACCATGTAGACCTTATTGCCTGGTTCATAATAGGCTGGAGTTAGGTTGGTGTCTATGGTGTAGGTGGGATTGGCGTCTTTAAATCTTGGCTCCATAAAGGCTTTGAAGAGGCCTGAAAAATCATCATCACCCTTCTTTTTGATCCTTAGGGCTGGCTCTATCAGACCTCCCCAGTCGCTTTCACTTTCTAATCTTTGATCAGCTGCAGCCAAGAGGTCACCATTTTTAAGGAGAGCAAGGCTTGGTATCCTATAATATGGCGATTCCTCAAGGCCTGGATAAAATAAATCTATTGTCTGGCTTTTATACATAATACCTCCTTGGTAAAACATTTTCCTAATTTAATTATAGACTCTTGCAATTTATTTTCAATGACTAAAGGGTTTTTGAAAATACTTTTGCTTTCTTTAAAGACTTTGAAGAAAATCTCAAAGAAAAAAGCCCGCCTTGGGCTTTTGTTTTTAAAAATCATCTTGCATTAAATTTAAGGTTACTAGGAAGGACTTGTAGAAGCTGTCTATTGGCAAGAATTCCTTGTTTGAGTGGAAGTTGTGGGCTCCTGTGAAATAATTTGGGGTAAAGATTCCCTTTCTTGATAGGAAGGACCCGTCAGTTCCTCCTCGCATTGGGATTATTTTTTCTTCTATCTCTAGGCTTTTAAAGACCTCCCTAAGCCTTTCTACAGCGATTTTGTTTTCATCATTCATAGAGTCAGCTATATTGTCATAAACATCTGAAATTTCAATCTCTATCTGAGCTTTCTTGTATCTTTCTTTTAATAGGTCAGCTATTTTATAGAGATAAGCCTTGCTAGCCTCAAATTTTTCCCTATCGTGGTTTCTTATATTAAAGTCAAGCCTTAGATTAAGGACATCTGACTTTATATCTGTCATCCAAATATATCCTTCCCTATTTTCGGTATTTTCAGGCATCTTGGCTCTATCTAGCATAGAAATAAAATCGTGGGCTATCATGATTGGGTTTACTAGATTGTCCTTGGCTGACATTGGGTGGGCTGATACTCCTTTTATTTTGAGGGTCCCGCTTGCTGCATTGAAGGTCTCATAGACAAGTTCTCCAAGGGCGCAACAATCTATGGTGTAGGCATAGTCGACATTGAACTTATCAAAATCAATTTTTCTTGATCCCCTAAGTCCTATCTCCTCATCTGGGACAAAGGCTATGAAAATCTCACAGTGGTCAATCTCTGGATTTTCTTTTAAAAACCATAGGGCTGTCATAATATTGGCAATAGCCGCCTTGTTATCTGCCCCTAGGACCGAAGTCCCATCGGTTAAAATTATATCATCACCAATATAATCTAGGATTTCGGGATTGTCCTTGACATAAAAGGTGATTTCTTCGTTTAATTTTATATCCTTGCCATCATAAGCTTTGATAAGCTGAGGGTGAATCTTATCTGATAAGCCCACATCGACCGTATCAAGATGGGCAACCCAGCCAATAGACCTGGATCTATCTCCCCTCCTAGGAAGCCTTGCCTGAACGACTCCAAAATCATTTACCTTTATATCTACTAGGCCCACGTCCTCTAAATCAGCCGCTAAGACCTTGGCCATCTCCCACTGACCAGGGCTTGATGGGACTTCTTCATTTTTATCATCAGACTGGCTAGGGATTGCCAGGTATTTTAGGAAATTTTCTACTAATTTATCTTTTATTATCTTTTCATTCATTATCTTCTCTTTTCTTTATTAGAGAAAAAACCACAGGCTGGCTGTGATTTCCTCTAAAGCCTAAAATCTTACTTGTTAAGGTCTAGGTTCTTTATATTTTTGTCATGGTCAATATAGTAAAGCTTGCCATCATGGGCTCTGTAGCCGTAGGATTCTAGGTCTTTTTCTATGGTCTCTCCTGTGAGATAATTTATTATATCCATCTTGAATAAATAAGCAGATTCATCTGAATTTACTGGATTTT
Organism: Anaerococcus sp. NML200574; assembly: GCF_026131665.1. Taxonomy (NCBI): domain Bacteria; kingdom Bacillati; phylum Bacillota; class Tissierellia; order Tissierellales; family Peptoniphilaceae; genus Anaerococcus; species Anaerococcus sp. NML200574. The sequence continues at coordinate 107,102 of NZ_JAMXSM010000001.1, forward strand.
GGATGATCATGTATTTGCCTATGAAATTGAGGGTTGAGGAGTCTTCCAAGCTGTATTTTTCATCTTTTATGGTAAATTCATTTCCTTCTGATTTGAATATCTCATAGATAGGCTTACCCTTATCAAGGTATTTAGCCCCCATTACATATTGGACCTGGGTATCTTTTTCGATTAAATCTGGTTCTTGGTCAAAAGCCTTTTCTAGGTCAATCCTATAAAGATTTACAGTCGAATCCTTTTCAAGTTTTGAAAAAACTGCTTCCTTATCAGTGACTCCTAGGCCTATTATACTTTCCCAACCTATTGATCTTGTTCCTGTGTAGAGGTTTATCTTTCCACTGGCTAGGTTTACTTGGGCAAGACCTGACTTTTCGCTATTAAGCTTGTTATAATCATCACCGTCGTAGTAAGAATACATGCCATAGATCTTATCACCTATCATTGCCTTTGGCAAAAAGGCCTCGTTTTCCTTAAATTGATAAAGGGTGGTAATGTCCTTGCCGGCTATCTTTCTTATGGAAAAATCATGCTTAGGATAAGATCCTAGGACAAAGAGGTCACCTGAATAAGGAATATAGCTTGCTGAGTATTCCTTTTCGTAAGAAAGATCTTTTGTATTAAAGCCTAAATCCTTGAGGACATCTATCACCTGACCATCCTTGATGCTTACTAAGTCGTAGTAGGAGAAGAAATAATCATCCTCTCCTAGGGCCTTAGCATCTTGATTCTCATTTGAATTTTCTAAAGATCCTTCTGGCTTATTTTCAACTTGGTTTTCTATTTTTTCTTCAGACTTATTAGCTTGGTTGACACTCTGGTCTTTTTGGCCGCATGCTACTAGGCCTAGGGCAAGAATTGTAATAAGAATTTGCTTTTTCATCAGTTACTCCTTAAGGCTTCTATAGCTGATAATTTGGTAGCACGTCTAGCTGGAATATAGCCTGCCATGACCCCTACTAGGGCAGAAAATCCTACTCCCACTAGGGCAAGACCTGGGCTTATGGAGATGATTTCTCCCCCATCACCACCGAAGAATCCTCCCCCTTGGGTTAGATTATTTATAAGAATTCCAGCTCCAAAGGATATTATAAGGCCAATCACTCCTCCAAAAAATCCTATAAAGCCTGATTCTATCAGAAACATGGACCTTATGTCAGCTATTGATGCTCCGATTACCTTCATGACGCCGATTTCTTTTTGTCTTTCATAGATTGACATGAGCATGGTGTTTATGATGCCTATGGCTGACACTATGAAGGCCACAGATCCGATTCCACCTAGGATTAGGGTGACTTGCATGGTTTGCTTTTTGATCTCTTCTGCAGAGCCTGCCTCTGATTGGGTCTTAAAGCCTGCCTTTTTTATGTTATTTTCAATTGTTTCTAGATTATCTACATCATCTACTATGACCCTTAGCTTTTCATAGGTTACCTTATCTGACTTATCGATTATGGTTTGGCCGGTTTTTTCATCAAATGATCCCATCTGTGGGGATTCTAGCTTGGCATCTTCTTTTTTAAGCTTTTTATAAAGGCTTTCGTTGATGTAGGATGTCCATCCCTTGAGCAGGGAGGCATTATTTAGCTTGCCAGCAATTTTTACCGGCACATCTACATAGGTTGGCTTTGAGCTTTGCTGATTTTCTTCATCATTGCCAAAGTGGACCCCATCATCTTCTTGGTCCATATAGCCAAGTCTAATGCTAAATTTGTGGTCATTGAAATTAAAATCATCTGCACTTCCGGTAGATGACCAGCCCCCACCAGGCATTACTTCTATTTTATCAACCCTGGCCTGCTGGCTAAGTATTATTTTGTCAGAATCAGATGGACTTAGGCTCTTACCCCATTCAAACATATCAGGGCTAAGCATGGCAAAGATTTCATCAGGTATGACTTCAAAACCGCTTGATAGGGCGTAGGACTTGCCATCATCTATGACTAGGTCTGACCAAAATTCTTTGGATGGGACTACAGCCCTTACTCCCTTGATTTTTTTAAGTTTATTAATATCTGCTTCCTTGACTTCGATCCTGTCATCTTGCTGGTCATTTACTATAGATATGCTAGTTAGACCGCCAAATGATTCTATCATCTGCTTTTGAGAATTTGAAATGCCGCTGGCGAAGGCTAGCATGAGTATGATTGATGTTGCCCCTATGACTACTGAAAGGACTGTAAGGATTGTCCTTGACTTTCTCCTGGAGAGATTTCTTAGAGCCATTAGGAGCCTGTCACTAATCTTCATCGTCTATTAGAAGCTCCTCATCTTCTTTTTTGTGTTTTCTCTTCCTATAAAGTACTACTGATAATACTATTATGGCTATGAGGCCTATCCATATAAATGGGGATGTAAGTAAAGATCCTCCGCCTTGATCCATACCCTGGTCCATGGATGGGTCATAGGCTCCCATTTCTCCATTTTCTCCTGGCATAGCCTCTTCTCCCATGCCAGCTCCTACTTCTTTGTTGAAGTCTAGGGTTTGAGTGTGGAGCTTGCCTGTGGAGTCCTCGTAGGAGAGCATGATTTGGCCTTCTATTTCGCCCTCCCTAAGAGGGGTGGCTGTGAAAGAAAATGTCTCTTGGGTTCCTGTCTTAAAATTACCTATGAATTTCCTGTCATTGTCTATCTTTATACCCTTGCCTATGACATCGCACATGAAGGTGGATAGGTTATCCTTGCCGGTGTTATAGATATTTACAGACATTTCTGTAGGTTGGCCGACAGCTAGGTCTTCTGATTTAACATTGCCCATGGTCACCCCAGCCCTTTGGACAACTGGAATTCCTATTGCTTCAGTACTCTTGTATTGGTTGCCGTCAGCATCTTCATATTCTATGGTCATATTTATGACGTAATTTCCTGCTACAGCATTTGGAAGGACATTCATCCTTATCTGCCTGTGGGCGGTATTCCATGGATAGAGGGCTGATACGTAAAATGAATTTGATTGGTTAACTGGCGAAAATACAGACCCATCTGAGACCATGGAGGAATTTTCACCTGTGTTTTGAGGTTGAGCTCCTAGGTTTTGCTCAATGGTGGCCTTTAGGTTGTAGATGGTGTTTTTGGAATTGGTATTGTATAGGTCAAAATATAGGTCAAAGGACTTGCCAGCCTCGGCTATTTTTGGCTCTAGCCTATAGGCTGATATCATTATCTTTGGTTGGTTTTTGACATTTACGGTCATTTGTTCATTTGTATTTTCACTCATTTGTAAGTACCTCATCAATTGTTAGTTTTTCGTGAATTTTATCTAGCTTGCCATCTCTCATGAAAAGGGTCTTGTCGGCAAATTCTGTCATTTCATCATCATGGGTTACCATAATAAAGGTTTGTTTGTTTTTCCTTGTGATATCTTTTATAAGCTGCATTATCTCAAAGCTTGTCTTGGTGTCAAGGTTGCCTGTAGGCTCATCGGCAAATATTATAGGAGGTGCTCCTACAAAGGCTCGGGCAATGGATACCCTCTGCTGCTGGCCGCCTGAAAGCTCATTTGGCTTATTATAAATCCTGTGCTCAAGGCCTACTGCCTTTAAGATTTTAATAGCTTCTTTTTTCCTCTCCTTAGCATCTAGGCCCTTAAAGGTAAGGGGCAAGGCCACATTTTCCCAGGCTGACAAATAAGGAAGTAGGTTGTAGGATTGGAAGACAAAGCCTATGTTTAGGTTTCTAAATTTGGTTATTTGGTCTTCTGTCAGTTTTGTAAGGTCAATCTTACCATATTCAATAGAGCCTTTTGTCGGCCTTTCAAGACCTGCCAACATATTTAAAAGGGTCGACTTACCTGATCCAGATGTACCAAGAAGGGCAACAAATTCTCCCTTTTCTATGTCTAGGTTTATCCCGTCCAGGGCCTTTATAATAGACCCTCCGACCTTATAATATTTTTTAAGATTTCTTATCTTTATTAAGCTCATCATCTTTCCTTTGGTAGTGAGGATTTAGGTCTGTCATGTAAAGGTCGTAGGCTGGCTTATCTATTATAATATCAATCTCCCCAATGGATTTTCTTACATTATCTTCGGTGAATTTCTTCTTAAAATCATAGAGTCCATCGGTCCCATCAGTCTCAAAAATCCCACCCATGTCGTAGTATTTTATGCCATTTTCTATGCAATATTTAATCTCTTCAAAATTTATCTGGTAATTTTGGCTCATGTCCTTATGCTTATCAGAGGAGCCTCCATAAAGGGAAGTAGCCCAAGTGCCATATTTTATCAGAAGAGATGAGCAAACCGGCTCTCCTTCATAAAAGCAAACAGAAAGCCTTGACTCATCCTCATAGAGGTCGTAGAGGTCTTTCATATAATCAAGTGGCCTGTGACCGATACCAGCTCTTTCTGATGTTTCTACAATTTGTTCATAGAGGATATTTATATCTTCTTTTGGTAAAATTTTCGTAACAATCCCATCCCTATAGGATTTTCTTATATGCTTTCTGGTATTTTTGCTAAAGGTCGCCATTATTTCATCTTCATTTCTCCCCTTTATGTCTAGGACCATATTTAGGAGGGGTTGGCTAGATTTTTCCTTATCAAAACGGACCTTTAAGCCATTTTCCTCATAGAGCTTTACTAAATTGTCATCATAGGCATAGTAGGGGTCTAGCCTTAGCAAAAACCCGTCATTGGCCTTTGCAAAATCGCTCGCCTCTCCTATTAGGCTTTTGATAGAATCAATATCATAAGGGTCGCAAACAGGGCCTCTTGGGCCGTAGAAGAAATTCTTGCCTGTTTTCTTATCCCTTATATATATTACAGATAGGGCTGCCTTTATCTTACAGTCTTCTTCTAAATAAAAATATACACTCTCCCAAGTCTTCTTAAGCCTTGCCCAACGCATGTCTTGTTGGAAATGGCCATAGGGGGATGTTTTTATAAAGTTATTGTATTTTTCAACTTTGTTTTTATCTTTTAAATCAAGTATCATTGCTTACCTCAATTCTTAATGTTTGGTCTATAGTAATACACTTATGATAATTGTATCACACTAAAGGTACATAGGCAAGAACTTAATTTAAATAATATTGATAATTATATGCAATTAGCCTTAAAATTTTTGTAAGAAAAAAGTCCTATCTCTAGGACTAAAAATAATTTATCTCTTCTTTTCCAGCTCTAAAATCCCAAAAGACCTCCCTGCATTCTCCCTCATAGATTTTTAGGATATGGTTCATGGACATGGATTTGGGATTGATCTTTTTGAAGTCTTCATAATCTTGCCAAAAAAGCTTGCCTTCCCTATTATCTGTGATAAGGTCTCCTTCAAAATCGCTTGTTTCATAAAGAAGGCCCACATCCTTTCTCTCATCAGTGATCCAAGTGATGATGCCGACAAGCTTTGGATTTTTGATATCTAGGTTGGTTTCTTCTTTGGCCTCCCTTATGGCTGCATCTTCAAAGGATTCTCCCTCTTCAACCTTGCCTCCAGGAAAAGTGAGTCCCTCCCAGCCATATTTTTTGACCTTGTCTAATACCAGGACCTCGCCTGTGTCTTTATTATAAATTTTTATCATGTTCATTAGTAATACTTGCATTTTTATACCTCTCTTAGAGATTATACAGACTTAAAAAGAGGCTAGCAAATGCCAGCCCCTCATTAGTCTATAATCTTTCTAGACTTATTTTAACTTTCTTATCGTTTAATTCTAGATCTTCACCATCAAGTTCCGCTTTTGATAGATTTTCTGCTAGGGTTTCTTTTTTGATTACTTCCGCAAACTTTTCAAGAGAGCCTGCAAGGTCAGGATCAGCATCGAAAGCAATATTTATCCTATCTGTAACCTCAAAACCAGAGTCTTTTCTTAGGTTTTGGATTTTTGAGATAAATTCTCTAGCGTAACCTTCATCTCTTAAATCTTCTGTAATTTCTGTATCTAGGATTACAAAGACATTGCCGTCAATTTCCACATCAAAGCCTTCCTTGGCTGAGATTCTAATATCAAGATAATCCTTACTTACTTCAAATTCTTCACCAGCAAGATCTACCTTTACTGGTCCCTCTTCGACCTTTTCTATAAAGTCTTTAGCATTTGTAGTTGCAAGGTATTTGGCAAAGTCATTTACCTTGGATTGGAAAATCCTACCTACTACCCTGAAATCTGGTTTTAGGAAGTAGTTCATAAATTCTGATAGGTCATCTTCAAAGTCGACTTCCTTGATATTTAGCTCTTCTTTTATAAGTGGAAGAAGATTTTCTAACCTTTCCTTATAAGAACCATCTACTACAATCTTTGATAGAGGTTGACGTACCTTGATTGCTTCTTTTTCTCTTGAAGCACGGCCTAGGTTTACAATCTTTCTTACAAGGTCCATGTCAGCTTCGATTTTTTCATCGATTAAGCTTTCGTTTGCTTCTGGCAAGATTTGGGTGTGAACTGTTTCTTCACCTGTAAGCTTCTTAAAGACTTCCTCTGCTAAGAATGGTGTGATTGGCGCTATTAGCTTGGCTAGGGTCACTAGGACATCGTAAGTTGTCTTATAAACAGCCTTTTTAGAATCAGTCATATCTTGAGACCAGAATCTCTTCCTATTACGTCTTATATACCAATTTGACAAATCTTCTACTACAAAGTCATTTATCTCGTGAACTACCTTGTTGAAATCAAAGCTATCCATATAAGAATCGTAGTCTTTGATTAGGCTGTTAAGTCTTGAATATAGCCATTTGTCTATATTATCAAGTTTTACATCAGAAAATCCTTTGATATCTTCTAGGCTTAGACCATCTGTGCCTGCATAAAGGGCAAAGAAGTTGTAGACATTTTCAAAAGTTCTGAAGAAGTTATTTTTAACTTCAATTAGGCCTTTTTCGTCAAATTTGGTTTGCATCCAAGCTGGTGATACGTATAGGGAGTAAAATCTTACCGCATCTGCCCCATATTTGTCGAATAATTCGAATGGGTCTAGGGTGTTGCCTAAAGATTTTGACATCTTTCTACCGTTTTTATCTACTACTAGGTCATTTACTAGGACATTTTTAAATGGAGCCTTGCCAGTGGTTATTGTTGAAATAGCCATTAGTGAGTAGAACCAGCCCCTTGTTTGGTCGATTCCTTCGCAGATAAAGTCTGCTGGGTAGTAGTCATTTTCAAAGAGTTCTTTGTTTTCAAATGGGTAGTGGAGTTGGGCAAATGGCATGGATCCTGAGTCAAACCAAACATCCATTACGTCTGGAACCCTAGACATGGTGCCCCCGCACTTATCGCACTTGATGTGAACATCATCTACATATGGTCTGTGTAGCTCTATATCTTCTGAAATATCCTCGATTGCACGGTCTTTAAGCTCAGCACGGCTGCCTACTGTATCAGTATGGCCGCACTCACATCTCCAGATATTAAGTGGTGTACCCCAATATCTAGACCTAGATATTGCCCAATCCTTGACATTGGCTAGCCAATTGCCAAATCTCTTCTCACCGATTGTTTGTGGGAACCAGTTTACTCCATCATTATTTTCTACCATCTCATCTGAGAACTTGCTCATTTCGATATACCAAGATGGTCTTGCATAATAGATTAGTGGTGTGTGGCATCTCCAGCAGTGTGGATAGTTATGCTCCATTGTTTCCTTGGCAAATACTTTCCCTTCTTCTTGTAAATGTCTCCAGATTTTCTCGTTGGTATCGAAAACAAATTCACCTTCCCAAGGTGTTGTGGTAAATTTACCTTCTAGGTCAACTGGTTGGACGAAGTCTAGGTCATATTTTCTACAAGCTTGGTAGTCGTCCTCACCAAAGGCTGGTGCTATGTGGACAATACCAGTACCATCTTCTGCTGATACATAGTCAGCTAGGATGACCTTAAAGGCCTTGCCTGGTTTGGTCTTAACATATGGCATCAATTGCTCATATTCTAAAAGCTCAAGGTCAGTACCCTTCATTTCCTCGACAAGTTCATAATCTCTCTTATCCATAAGTTTTCCCATCAAAGATTTGGCCATGTAATAATAGCAATCATCTTCTTTATCAAAAACTTTTACATAAGTTAATTCAGGATTCACAGCAAGGGCAAGGTTTGATGGCAAGGTCCATGGAGTTGTGGTCCATGCTAAGAAATATTCATTGTCAGCATCTTTCTTTTTGAACCTAACTGTAAGGGTGATGGTCTTTTCAAATTCATAGCCTTGGGCTACCTCGTGGCTGGCAAGACCTGTACCACATCTTGGACAATAAGGCATAACCTTGGCTCCTTCATAGATTAAACCTTCCTTGAAGGCCTTATCTAAAAGCCACCACTCACTTTCTATGTAGTCATTGTTCATGGTTACATATGGGTGGTCCATATCGTAAAGATATCCCATCCTATCTGACATGTCTCTCCACATATCAGAATATTTCCAAACAGATTCCTTACATAATTTGTTAAATTTCTCTATGCCATATTCTTCTATGTCGTTTTTGTCATGAAAGCCAAGTTGCTTTTCAACTTCGATTTCAACTGGCAGACCATGTGTATCCCAGCCGGCCTTTTTAAGGACCCTGTAGCCTCTCATGTTCTTATAGCGGCTTGTCATATCCTTTAGGGTTCTAGCTATAACGTGGTGGATACCTGGCTTACCATTTGCTGTTGGAGGGCCGTCATAGATTACATAGTCTTCGGCATCTTTTCTTGTTTCAAATGTCTTATCAAGAAGATCAATCTCATCCCAAAACTTTTGGATATGGGCTTCTCTTTCTCTGACATTTTTACTGTTAATTTCTTCAAAATGATGATTGCACATATGATTTCCTTTCTAATAAAAAAGGACCGTCCATACAGACGGTCCACTTATTTCCTGATTTGCTCTTAAGGATTGGCATTCCTACTAGGCTACTTGTTTCACCTAATAAACAATAAAGATGATCTTCGCTCATATCTCCCCTAGCATTCTCACCAACCATGCCTCTCTGAAGCTTTGATATAAGTTACTCTTCTTCATATAGTCTAATCTATATACTTTCTCAAATAGTGTACTATTTTACTTGCTTTTGTCAAATTTTAAAGCTACCTAGATATGTCTTTTTATTTTAAATTTCTCCATACTAAAGATGTCGTAGGCATCGACATTGGCCCTTTCCTTGGCATCTTCAAACATCTGAAAGTCTGTCTCATAATCTTCCCTAAAAACTAGGGCTGGGTTATTTGAGTAATTTAAAAGTAGGCCTGAGTAAACGCCAAAGTCTTCGAGCTTTTCCATTGCTTTTACCTTTGTTACTTCTAAAACTTGGATATAGATATCGTCTAATTCATCAAGTCTTAGGGCAAAGGCATTGTCAAAGACTCCCAGGTTTACTGCTTCATAGATTACATCTAAGGCTATATTTGCCCTGGTTGGGTAGATTGAGCCAGATCTTTCTGTCCTATCCCCCTTGGTAATTTGGATTAGGACACCGTTGTGGTTGTTTCTTAATTCCTCGTCATATTTTTCTAAATACTTGCCATTTTCAAGATAATATCTTATAGATTCGAAGGCAAGTTCTACTAGCTTATCCTTATGCATTTAATTCTTCCTCTATGTCCTTTGCTATATTTTTTGGCTTTTTGGCTGAGCCGTATCTTTTAACTACATTGCCATTTTTATCTATCAAAAACTTGGTGAAATTCCACTTTATGGCAGGTCCTGCTAGGCCGCTCTTTTGGCTTTTTAGGAAGGTGTAGAGTGGGTCTTCATTGTCTCCATTTACATCTATCTTATCAAACCTATCAAAGCTTGTTCCAAAATTAAGCTCGCAAAAACCATTAATTTCTTCTATATCTCCAGGTGCCTGAGCTCCAAATTGGTTTGATGGGAAGTCTAGAATTTCAAAGCCCCTATCCTTGTATTTTTCATAAAGTTCTTCTAAGCCTTCATATTGTGGGGTAAAACCACATTTTGTAGCAGTATTTACTATAAGTAGGACCTTGCCCTTATATTTTTCAAGAGAAACCATTTCTCCTTGATCATTTTTTACCTTAAAATCATAAACTGTAGTCATCTTAATCTCCTTATCACGATTAACTTATCTCCTATATTATACGACTTTTCCAGATAAATTCAGTTGACAAAAGATTTAAGTAGCATATATTATAAGCATATCATAAACTTTATATGAGAAAGAGTAGTGCAGATAATCAAGCAAAGAGAGCTTCGTTGTGGTGAAAGAAGTGGAGAGAGTTTGTATGAAGATGGTTCTCATTTAGGATTTCCCGATATTAGGGATTTACGTCAGCTTACGTTACAGAGCGAGAGTATGTTAGTACTCGGTGAGATTATATGAGTGATTATATAATAAATTAAGGTGGTACCGCGATTTTACGCCCTTGTTATTCCTATAGGAATAATGAGGGCTTTTTTTAAGCTTATGATAAATATTATAAAAGAGGTAAGAAAAATGACAAATACAAGAAGAGAAAACATCGACACCCTTTGCCTAAGAGCAGGCTATGAAATTGAAAATGGTGGGGCAAATATCCCTCCAATCTCCCAATCTACAACCTTTAAGTACAATTCTACCAAGGAAGTTGCAGACCTATTTGACCTAAAGGAAGCAGGATTTTTCTATACAAGGCTTGGTAATCCTACAATAGATGCCCTAGAAAAAAGACTAGCCGCCCTTGATGGAGGCGTGGCAGCAGTAGCCACCGGCAGCGGCCAAGCAGCAAATCTTTTATCCATAACAAATATAGCAGGAGCAGGAGACCATGTCATAGCCCTAAATAACATCTATGGAGGAACCTACAACCTCATAGGCACAACACTTAAAAATTTTGGCATAGAAGCTACTTTTGTGCCTTGCAATGATATAGATGCCCTAAAGGCAGCCATCAAGGACAATACCAAGCTAATCTTTGGAGAATCCCTCACAAACCCAAAGGCAGATGTCCTAGACATTGAAAAATACGCCCAAGTAGCCCACGAGAATAATATCCCCCTAATCTTAGACAATACCCTAGCTACCCCAGCCCTTCTCCGTCCAATAGATTATGGATGCGATATAGTAACCTACTCATCAAGCAAATACCTAGATGGTCATGCAGCAGCCATGGGTGGAATAATAGTAGATAGCGGAAACTTCGACTGGAAAAAGGGAAATTTCAAAGCCCTAACAGAAAAGGATGAATCCTACCACGGCCTAGTCTTTGCAGACCATTTCGGAAAGGCAGCCTATGCAGCAAGACTCCGTACAGTAGGCCTACGTGACCTAGGCACAATCCAATCACCATTTAACGCCTACCTCACCCTCCTAGGCCTAGACACCCTAGCCCTAAGAATGGAAAGACACAGCCAAAACGCCCTAGCCGTAGCAGAATTTTTAGAAAGTAGCCCTTATGTAGATAGGGTATCCTACCCATTCTTAAAATCATCAGTATCCTATGACCTAGCTCAAAAATACCTAGAGGGAGGATCAGGAGTCCTATCCTTTGAAATAAAAGGCGGGAAAGATACAGCAGTAAAATTCATAGACTCCCTAAAATTAGTAAGACTAGCAGTCCACGTAGCAGATGTCAGAAGCCTAGCCCTCCACCCAGCAAGCTCCACCCATAGACAATTATCAGATAAAGAGCTTGAAAGTGTAGGAATCAGCCCAAGCCTCATAAGATTATCAATAGGAATAGAACATATTGATGATATAATCGCAGACTTAGGCCAAGCTCTTGAGAAAGCTTGCTTAAAAGAAGATTAAATAAGGGTATGTAAATAATTTTGTGTATCAACCTAAATCCTGACATTAGGGTAAGGGTTGATACATTTTTTATGTATGAATGTTTGTCCATTCCTATAGGAATGGAGCTTTTCTTAATTTTACACAGTCTCTTAAATAATTTCAGAGGACCTAGGCCCCCTCTTTTATCCCAAATAAAAAAGAAGGTCTAAGGGGAAACTCCCTAAAACCTTCTTTCATTTTCTTACCAAGCTGGTATCCAAGATCCTTTTGTTATTCTCTCGTAATCAGCTTTTGTTTCGTCTGTTTGATAGTATTTTACGAATTCTTTGTATCTTTCGTTGTTTTCGTCTTCTTTTCTTGCTGCGATTATATTGATATATTGTTTTACTGAATCGCTTTTTGGATTTTCTTCATAGATTATTGTCTTTCTATCTAGGCCTGCATCTAGGGCGAAGGTGTCGTTTACTGCTGCTGCGTCTACATCATCTAAGCTTCTTGATGTTTGTGATGCGTCCATTTCGATTATTTCAAGATTCTTTGGATTTTCTTTTATCTTATCTAGACCTACTATCTCACCTGGCTCACCTTCTACTTTGATAAGGCCTGCATCTTGAAGTAGGAATAGGGCTCTTGAACCGTTTGATGGGTCATTTGGTATGGCGATTCTTGCTCCTTCTTTTAGGTCATCTAGGCTTTTTACCTTGTTTGAAAATAAGGCAATTGGTGCTAGCATTGTATCACCGATTGATACTAGATCACTTCCCCTATCTGCGTTAAATTCGTCTAAGAATTTGTAGTGTTGGTAGGCGTTTAGGTCTATATCTCCTGCTAGAAGGGCTTCGTTTGGTTGGTTGTAGTCTGCAAATTTGACTAGCTCTACCTTATCACCTGTTCCTTCTTCATATCTTTTTATTACTTCTTCTAGGACTTCGTTGTATTCTCCTACTACACCGATTTTGATTGGGCCTTTGTCATCTTTTGTTTCTGCCTTTTCTGCTGTTTCTGTCTTTGGTGCTTCTGCTGCCTTTTCTTCTGTCTTGCTGTTAGATCCGCAAGCTGTTAGTGTTGCCACTAGTCCTAGGGCTAGTGCGATTTTTGCTGTTAATTTCATTTTTTTCTCCTTTATATTTTTATGAATTTGAGTAACGTTCCAACAATATATATAAAATCTTTTAGATTAGTGACTTGTTTTTCTTATTAGGTAGTTTGCTATGGCTTGGATTATATAAACTATTACAAGTATTAGTACTACTGCTACCACTACCACATCATCTTTGTATCTTTGATAACCTAGGGCTATGGCCAAATCTCCTATACCGCCTGCACCGACTATGCCTGCCATTGCTGTAAGGCCTAGGAGGGAGATTAGGGTTATTGATGATGCCCTGATTAGGCTTGGAAGGCCTTCTCTTAGGTATACTCTTATTATTATCTCAAAGGGGCTTAGCCCCATGGCATCTGCTGCCTCTATCTTGCCTGGTTCTACTTCTGCTAGGGCTTGTTCTACTTGCCTTGCAAAAAATGGAGCTGTTGAAAATACTAGGGGTACTATGGCTGCTGTTGGCCCTATCCTGGTATTTACAATTGCCTTGGTTATTGGGACTACTAGGGCTATCATGATTACAAAAGGTATGGCCCTAAAGAGGTTGGTTAGCTTATCTAAGATGCTATAGATTGTTTTATTTTCTAAGATCCTTCCCTTATCTGTAACTACCATTATTACTCCAAGGATTAGTCCAAGGATGCCTGCAAATATGGCAGATACGATTAGCATGTAGAGGGTTATCCCAAAGTCACTTATTATCCTATCTTTAATCGATAGGGAATAATCAAAGAATCCCATCCTTACCTCCTAAAATTTCTATGTTTGTCTTCTTATCCTTTAGGTAGGCCCTTACCTGGCTTAGGTTTTTGTCATCGCCCTTTATGGTTACGATGAGGTTGCCTACTGGTGTTCCATTTATAAATTCGATGTTGCCTGCAAGGATATTGGTTTTTATACCAAATTTCTCATTTAGCTCATTTATGATTGGCTCTGTTGTGGCATCTCCCAGGTAGTCTAGTTTAGCTAGTTGCTCATCTGCCTTTAAGATTCCAATGTTGGCCTTTACTTCCTCTATTGTCTCCCTGGTGTTGGTACTGGTTTCAACAAATTCTTTGGTTAGGTCATTTTGAGGATTGGCGAAAATCTCAAGGGTTGTGCCCATTTCTATGATTTCTCCACCCTGCATGACTGCACATTTGTTGCAAAGGTCCTTTACCACTTCCATCTGGTGGGTTATTATTACTATGGTTAGCTTAAGCTCTTGGTTGAGCTCTTTTAATAGCTTTAGGATTTGCTTTGTTGTTTTTGGGTCTAGGGCGCTTGTTGCCTCATCGCAAAGGAGTATTTCAGGATCTGATGCTAGGGCCCTTGCTATAGCACATCTTTGCTGCTGGCCGCCTGATAATTCCCTCGGATAGTTATCTGCCTTATCACCAATTCCAACCTTGTCTAATAGCCTTTGGGCCTTAGCTCTTTTTTCTTCAGGACTTAGGCTCTTATCTTTTTTGATTGGAAATATTACATTGTCAATTACTGTCAGGTTGTTTAGGAGATTGAAGTGTTGGAAGATCATTCCAATTTTTTTCCTCCTTGCCCTTAGGTCTTTTTGGCTTAGATCTAGGAGGTTTTCCCCATCGATTAGGACCTCTCCCTCACTTGGTCTTTGGAGGAGGTTGATAGTCCTAACTAGGGTCGACTTGCCTGCCCCAGAAAAGCCTACAATACCGAAGGCATCCTGCTCTTTTATTTCTAGACTTATATCCTTAACAGCCTTAAAGCCGTCAAAGTCTACGCTTATATTTTTTAATTCTATCATCTTTCTCTCTTTTCTCTTCTTATAGATTATAAAAAAACGTCCTTACATTTCCAAAAGGAAACATAAGGACGTTTTGACGCGTTACCACCTTATTTTATACCTGGGTCACCCCAAATATACACTCATCAAGTACAAACATACTCTTCTTCTATAACGGGAATTCCCGTATGAGTCTCATATCGACTCATCCCATCCGAGGCCATCTTCATCTAAGCTTTAATTCACCCCTTTGCACCAACCGGGGCTCTCTGTAGAAAATCCACTTAAACTACTCTTCTCTTCAAATGGTTTGTAAATCTATTATCGAATTGATAGTCATATAATACCATCTTTAATTTTTTATGTCAAATTTATAAGGCATAATTTTTATTTATTCATCTGGAATGGTGATTTTATCAAGGATACCGCTAAGTTTGGCTATTGCTATGCCATAATTTGTCATAGGAACATCAGCTTCTTTTGATTTTGCTAGCCTATTTAGGACATGGGTCCTATTAAACATACATGATCCACAAGTGATGATTAGGTCGTATTTTGCATAATCTATAGGGTCATTTCCCCTTACAAAATCTATATTTACATCAGGGTGGGTCTTTCTTATAAGCTTTGGAATCTTGACTGTACCTATGTCTTCTTCTATAGGAGGATGGGTGCAGGCTTCTGCTATTAGGATATTTTTGATATCATCATCAAGCCTTGCAGCTGACCTTACAAAATAATTTATATCCCCCTTAAAGGCCGAAAATAGGACTGAAAAGCTTGTAAGCAAGACTCCTTCTGGCTTTTTCTGGTAGACTTCTTTAAAAACCTGGCTATCTGTGATTATCAAATCTATTTTATTAAGAGATTTAATAGTCATCTCAAAATTTTCCAGATTTGTACAAATAGCTGTGGCATTTTTATCTATTATTTCCCTTATGGTCATGACTTGCGGCTTTATGAGCCTATCCTTAGGACTTGCTGCATCTATCGGCATGACAAGGACTACCGTATCGTGAGATTTGACTAGGTTTTTGGTGATAGATAGGTCTTCTTTTTTGTAAATCTTTCTAATCCTAGCAAAAATCTCATCCCTTGCCTGGGTATTTCTAATATCAACAGGGATTGGGGCCTTATCCTTAAATTCTTCAAGGATTTTATCTCCCCTATCCTTATCCATGTGCATGGCAAGGAAGATTACAGGCTTGTTGATTTTCTCTAAGATTTTTAGGTCATCATCTTCAGATAGGCAATAGAGAAATATGTCAATCTTATCTATCTCTGCCAGGGATTTTTTTATTCTTTTTTCTGATAGGTCACTCCTATCTGCAAAACCTGCCGTATCAACAAGGACAACCGGCCCAAAGTCTGTTATCTCCATGGCCTTTCTGATAGGGTCTGTCGTTGTCCCTTCCTTTTCAGATACTATAGCATGGTCAAGACCTGTCAGATAATTTAGAAGGGTAGATTTACCAGCATTGGTCCTACCAAAAATCCCTATATGACATCTTTCACTAAAGCCTGTCTTAGATATAGAGGTCACGGATGCCTTCCTCAACTTTTTTGATATTTTCTCTTGTGGACTCCCTTACATTTTCATTTTCAATGTTTGGAAGCTCTCTTTCGATTAGCTTATCAATATCAGCCTTGGTTTGTGGGCTTGCGTAGTCCACTCCGTATTCTTTTAGGGTGACTAGGGCGTTTGGATGGCAGATATTACCTATTCCGTGTTCTTTGACCATGCCCATGAAGACTTCACCAGTCCTGCCCTTTCTATAGCAAGCTGTGCAGAAGGATGGAACATGGTTTTTGGCTATAAGCCAGTCAACAACCTCATCTAGGCTCCTATTGTCAGATAGCTCAAATTGGTCAGAGCCAACTGTTTCATCATCTGTATAACCACCTACTGATGTCTTAGATCCTCCAGAAATTTGGCTTATACCAAGCTCAAGTAGCCTATCACGCATGGCTTCAGACTCACGAGTTGAGACAATCATTCCTGTGTATGGGGCTGAAATTCTTATGCAGGCTACAATTTTTGCAAACATATCATCTGATAAAGAATTATCAAAATCATCAGGGTCTATATCATCTGCAGGCTGGATTCTTGGGACAGAAATTGTGTGAGGACCTACGTTAAATCTGGCTTCAAGGTGCTCAGCGTGCATCAATTGGCCGACAAATTCATATTCGTAGGAATCAAGTCCATATAAAACTCCCATTCCCACATCATCAATTCCACCTTCCATGGCCCTATCCATGGCTTCTGTGTGATATTCGTAATTTGATTTTGGACCGAACTTGTGGAGTTCTTCGTATTGTTTTTTGTTATAGGTTTCTTGGAAGAGGATATAGGTACCAATCTCAGCTTCCTTTAGCTTCCTATAATTTTCTACAGTTGTAGCGGCAATATTTACATTTACCCTTCTTATAGCGCCATTTTTGTGCTTGATTCCATAAATTGTCTTGATAGATTCAAGGATGTATTCTATTGGGTTATTTATTGGATCTTCGCCAGCCTCTAAGGCAAGTCTCTTGTGACCTTGGTCTTGGAGGGCAATAACCTGTTCTTTAATCTCTTCTTGGCTAAGTTTTCTTCTTGGAATAGTCCTATTTTGTCCATGGTATGGGCAATATACACAACCATTTACACAATAATTTGATAGGTAAAGGGGTGCAAATAAGACAATCCTATTGGCGTAAAACTTGTGCTTAAGATCTTTGGCAAGGTTGAAAATCTCTTCATTAAGGTCATCTTCCTTGGATGATAAAAGTACAAAAGCCTCCCTATGGGATAGACCCTTGGCCTTTCTAGCCTTTTCTAAGATAGATTTGATAAGGTCTCTGTTGTGAGCATTGGCCCTACCATAATCTAGGGTCTCAAGTATCTCTTCGTGATTTATAAATTCAACTGCCTTAGTAGAGGCAGGATCGTATTTAGTCATATTTCCTTCTTTCTTTTCTATGTAAATTTTACTTATATTTATTAACCCACCTATAATTATAATACTTTTGGACAAATTTTTAAAATAATTTTTTATATAACAAAATAAATTAGCTGATAAAGGAAAATCCTCACAGAAAAAGAGCCAGTAACCTAGCCCTTTGCTTACTTATTTATTCTTCTATAGGCTTCTTTATAAACATCCAAATCAGACCTAGCTCCAATTATTATTACTAGCATCTGTCCATCAACTTCAACTAATTTATAGACAATTCTAAGGCCTGAAGACCTAAGTTTGATTTTTAGATAATCTGACAAATCAAGACCATTTTTATTCCTTAAAGGCTTTCCATAACCTCCTTGGCTTGCCGGAAGTGGGTTTTCTAGGACTCTTTTTAAAATCTTATCCACTTGTTTTCTCATAGACCCATCAAGGCTCATGTAGTCCTTATAAGCATCCTTAGTTAAAACTAATTTGTATTTCATAGGATTTCATCTAAATCAATTGCTTGGGTATCTTCCAAACTAATACCTGCAAGTTTTTCAAATTCTTCCTGGCTGATTAAATCTTCTTCTTTTAGGGACTTCATCCTCTTTTCTGCTAAGATTAAGTCTTTTAAGTCTTCTATCTCATCTAATAACTTGCTATAGTCATCTACTGATATTAGGACACATTCTGGAGAATTATTTTTGAAAACAAGTTTAGGGCCCTTTTTATTGACCTCATCAAAAATTTTTCCAGCTTGACCCTTGTTAAAATCAGAAATAGCTACAGTTTTTTCTTTAATATTTCTTACAAAATCCATAAGGCCCTCCTATATAATAACTATATATTTATCTATAAAAATATCAATACTTTAATCGATAAATCCCCATACAAAAAAGAGCCAGTCTCCTGGCCCTTCTTACTATTTTAATTTTTCTTCGATAACTTCCTTATCAAAGCCTACGATGTCTTCGCCATCGATGTTTATTACAGGTACTCCCCTGTAGCCTTTTTCTATAAGGTAGTTAACTGCTTCCTTGTCTTTGTCGATGTTTTTTTCTGTGTATTCAATGCCTTTTTCATTGAAATATTGTTTTGCTGCCTTGCAAAATACGCAAGTGTTTGATGTATAAATTGTAATATCGTGCATATTAATCCCTCTTTCTTTTTCTTTATCTTATATATACCCAAAAAATAAAATTAGTATAAAATAAAAATAAGACCGAAGTCCCAATTAGAAATATACCCCCAAATTTTTATCTTAAACAAGGAGGAGTCATGAAAACTCAAAATTTTTCCTACAAGGATCTTAAAAAGCTATTAGAAATAGGCCATGAAATCGAATTTATTTTTGATAATGTCCCTTATTCTATAAATAATTTGGGCGATGAAAATCATGAAAATGCCTGGGTCTTATAAAGTCCTGATGCTAATATTTATTTGGCTGACTTTGATGACAGGGATAGGCTTTTTGCTGCCCTCGATAAAATTATTATCAAAGAAAAAAGCCTAGAAGAGATCATAGATGAAGTACTCTACGATCCCTCTAGCCTAACAATTTTCTAAGCTATTTGCTATATTTATAAAATCATCTAGGGAGAGATTTTCTGCCCTTAGATTTTCTTTTAAGTCTAAATTGGCAAAGGCCTCCTTCAAATCTTCCTTATCTGCCACTGCTGATAGGGAATTTAGGATGGTCTTGCGTCTTTTGGCAAAGCCTGCCCTCACTAGGCTAAAGAGCCTATCCCTGTCCACATCCTTATCATAGGCCCTTAAATCTAACCTTAGGACTGCCGAGTCTATTTTTGGAGCTGGCATGAAGACAGATTTTGGCACATTGGTAAGCCTTTTGGCATCTGCATAGTATTTTACAAAGACTGACAGAGATGAGTAGTCCTTGCTTTTCTCATCAGCTAGCATCCTATCTGCCACTTCCTTTTGGACCATGACGGTCATAGACGTGCAATTTATACCATCTTCAAAGATTTTTTCTATGATTGGTGTTGTTATATAATAGGGAAGATTTGATACAAAGGCAAAGGTCTCTCCTGCGAAATACTTTTCCTGGATTTCTACTAGGTTTGTCTTTAAAATATCTGCATTTATAATCTCAACATTGTCAAATTCTTCCATATTTTCTTCAAGGATTGGAATTAGGGTCGAGTCAATTTCTATTAGGACGAGTTTTTTGCAAGTCTTTGCCATCTCGTAGGAAATTGTCCCGATGCCTGGGCCTACTTCTATGACATTTTTCACTGCCACATCTGCCCCATCCACGATTTTATCGACGAAATTCTTGTCTATGAGGAAGTTTTGGCCAAGGGATTTTGAAAATCTAAAGCCATAAAGGTCTATAATATCTTTTACAACTTTTGGTGAATATAGTTTTTTCATAAAGATTCAACTCCCCTTTCAAATTCTTCTCGGCTAATTCCAAAGGAATTAAGCTTTGATAAAAGACCCTTGGCATTGTAATAGCCAATGCCTAGAAAATCTCCAAGCTTAGCCCTTCTTTCTCTAGAGTTTTCTCCAATGGCAAGGCCATTATTAAATAAGTCTGCCATGGTAAATTCGCTTAGCTTGTCAATCTTTGTTGCCTTGGCCTTTTTTAGGGCCTCTAGGATTACTTCTGGCTCAGCATTTTCAACACCCAAGTCGCCCTTTTTGATGGCCTTGTTTCTATCAATATAGGCGTGCTTGGCTGTTGGGATTTCTCTTCCAATTTTGGCCCTGATTTTCTTGCCGGCATAGTCTGGGTCGGTTAAAATTATTATCCCGCATCTGTCGTTAATGGCCTTAAGCCTATCAATTAGGTCCTTGTCAAAGGCTAGGCCATTTGTGGCTATCATTTCACAATCTACTGCCCTTTTGACATTGGCTATATCGTCTTTTCCTTCTACTACTAGGCATTCTTTTATCATAAATTGAAAAACTCCTTGGCATTTTTGCTGGTCCACTTGGCAATGGTTGATAGCTTTTGGCCCCTGATTTCTGCGATTTTTTGGGCTACTTCTATTATCCTGCGTGGGTCATTCCTAAGGCCCCTAAAGGTCTTTGGAGTAAGATAGGGGCTGTCTGTTTCAAGCATGAGCCTATCAAGAGGCACAAGGGCTGCGGCTTGCTTTTCATTTAGGCCATCCTTGTAGGTCACAACTCCGCCAAGAGAGATGTAAAAGCCCCAATCCATATAGGTTTTAAGAGTCTTTTCATCTGTCGAAAAGCAGTGGATTTGCACCTTTAAGTCTGTATAGTCTTTTAAAATTTCCATAATATCTTCTGTGGCATCCCTATTGTGGATTACAACTGGCAGGTCAAGTCTTCTGGCCATTTCTAATTGCTTAATAAAAACTTCCTTCTGGAGGGCCTTAGTTTCTGTGGTCCAATAATAATCAAGGCCGATTTCTCCTATGGCTACTGCCCCCTCTTTGGCTAGTTTTTCAATTTCCTCTAGGTCATTTTCTCCCATCTGATCCACATCTGATGGGTGGATGCCTACCTGGGCATAGAAATTGTCAAAGCCCTTGGCAAGGGCAATATTTGCCCTTGAATTTGCGAGATTTGTGCCTGGATTTACCACTGCCTCTACAAAGAAATTAGACAGGTCTCTTAGGATAAAGAGCCTGTCCTGATCAAATTCTTCGCTTGTTAAGTGGGCGTGAGAATCTATTAGCTTCATTAAGATACCTTGCTTCCTGGCTTAATGTCAGCTAGGGTTGAAAGAAGGGTCAAATCATCTCCAAAGTCTGCTGCAAGGAGCATGCCTTGTGATTCAATTCCACGCATCTTTCTTGGGGCTAGGTTTTTGACAACAATTACATTTTTGCCAAGCAAATCTTCTGGCTTGTACCATTTTTTGATGCCTGATACGATTGTCCTGGTCTCTGTACCTATATCAACTTTGAAAACCAAAAGCTTGTCAGCATCTGGATGGAAGTCTGCTTCTACAATTTTTCCTACAACTAGGTCAAGCTTGGTGAAGTCTTCGTAGGCAATTTCAGCCTTTTCATCTTCCTTCTTATCATCTACCTTGCTATCAACAAGTCTTTCCTGGATAAGAGCGTTGTTTTTCTCGTGAAGTTTTGCAAGCTCTTCATCAACATCAAGTCTATCAAATAAGTTCTTGCCCTTTGATACCTTGCTTCCCTCTTCAAGAAGGCCAAAAGTCTTGGCAGATTCGATTCCCTTATTGCTTGTGCCTAATTTTTCTAGGATTATTTTTGTAGTATCCTTCATGGTTGGCTCAATTAATTGGGCAACAATTCTTAAAGTCTCAGCAAGGTTATATAAAACTCTGTTTAGTCTTGGAAGATTTGCCTCATCACGACCAAGAATCCAAGGCTCAGTCTCATCTACATATTTATTGGCACGACGGATTAGCTTCCAAACTGTTTCAAGGGCCTCGTTGAATTTAAATTCATCCATGAGTCTTACAAATTCTTCGTAGGTCTTTCCAGCTAGAGCAATTAATTCATCATCATATTTATCAGTTTCTGTACCCTTTTCGATTATGCCGCCATTGTATTTAGAAATCATTGAAGTAGTTCTAGAAACAAGGTTGCCAAGGTCATTTACAAGGTCTGAATTGTATCTTTCCATAAATTTCTTTGCAGAAAAGTCCCCATCAGATCCAAAGTTAAATTCTCTTAGCATGAAGTATTTAAGGGCATCATTGCCATAAAGGTCTACTAGTGGCTCTGGATACATGATATTGCCCTTGGACTTACTCATCTTGTCATTTTCAAATAAAATCCAACCGTGGGCAAAAACTTTTTCTGGAAGTGGAAGGTCAAGTGCCATCAAAAGTGCTGGCCAAATAATAGTATGGAATCTTACTATATCCTTACCGATTAAATGAACGCTAGCTGGCCAATATTTCTCAAATTTCTCCTTGTCAGTTCCAAATCCAATTGCTGATAGATAGCAAGATAGGGCATCAATCCACACATAAACTACGTGTTTATTATCAAATGGGACATCCACTCCCCAATCAAAGGAAGTCCTTGTCACAGATAGGTCAGAAAGGCCCTTGTCTATGAAGTTATTAAGCATTTCCTTTTGCCTAAACTTAGGCTCTAAAAATTCTGGGTGATCTTTGAATAGTTCTTTAAGTTTATCTGTATATTTTGATAGTCTAAAGAAATATGTTTCTTCTTCTTGGTATTCTACATCCCTGCCACAATCTGGGCACTTACCATCTTCTAGTTGGCTTTCAGTCCAAAAAGTCTCACAAGGTGTACAATAATACCCCTTGTACTCGCCCTTGTAGATGTCTCCTTGGTCATAAAGTTTGTTAAAAATATCCACTACATCCTTCTCGTGATCCTTGCCAGTAGAACGGATAAAGGTGTCATAATTAATATCAAGCTTTTCCCATAATTTGATGGTCTCTGCCGCAATCTTATCAACAAATTCTTGAGGCTCTTTGCCATGGGCATGAGCTGATTCCATAATCTTTTGGCCATGCTCATCAGTACCTGTAACAAGATAAGCATCATAACCCATCAAATTTTTATATCTTTTTAAAACATCCGCAATTATTGAAGTATAGGTATTTCCTATATGTAAATTGGAGTTTGGATAATATATTGGTGTTGTAATATAATAAGGTTTCTTATTAGTCATCTAGTCATCTCCTATAAATAATTCTTATTTTATCATACTTCAAAAGCCCTAAAAATCGAAATTTGAGATAAAAAACAAATTTAATATTTAGTATACTCAGAATTGATATTTTCTACACTTATGATATAATTAACTTAACAGAACCTCTCCACGCTTAATGTAAACTTTACATGCGGACCACGGAGAGGGCTTTTTTTATATCAAGGAGTTCTTATATGGAATCAAAACCAGCGTTAAGCTATAAAGAACAGATTCTAAAACTAAAAAACGATCATAATTTATTGATTTCTAATTATAAATGTGCTGAAGAAATTTTAAAAAAAGTAAATTATTATAGACTTTCGGGCTATGGAATTGGACTTAAAAAGTACGACAATAAAGAACATTACAAAAATTATATCAGTATAGAAGATCTCTTTAGCCTTTATTGTTTTGATAGTGAGTTTAAAAATAATCTAATAAGGACGATTGAACAAATAGAAATTGAACTAAGGACACAAATTGCTTACCACTTAGCTATTAACTATGGGCCCGATGTCCTCAACAAGGAAAATAATTTCATCTATAAAACAAATAAAGAAGGCCATACAATATATTCCATCATTATTAACAATCTCAATAAAGAAATATATAGACAGAGAAATAAGCCATTTGTTAGACATCATATTAAAAAATATAAGGGGAAGTTCCCTATATGGGTATCTGTAGAGCTCATGTCCTTTGGAAATTTATCTTCTCTATTTAGTATTCTTAAAGACGAAGATCAAAAAGAAATTTCAAATTATTACAACACATACCCTAAGTATTTAAAAAATTGGATTTTGTGCTTAGTTGAAGTTAGAAATATTTGCGCCCATTACACAAGACTCTATAATATGCCATTAAAGGAGAATCCTCGACTTTATTCTGAAAATGAAAAATACAAAGGCAAACAAAATAAAATATTCCCTATTCTTTTAATTATAAAGAGAATTCTAAACTCAAATAACCAATGGAAATCACTTCTAAAAGATTTAAAAAACACCTTTAACAAATATCAAGGATGCTTTAACTATAGCTTTATGGGCTTTCCTAAAAATTGGAGGAATATTCTTTAAAAACACCCTGTTTAAAAATAAAAGCTTGACATGTTTATCAAGCTCTATCACTAGAATTTATAATCTACTAGTCTGTAATACAAAAAACTAAGGTCAAAGGCGCTTAATTTTATACCATAAATAGCATCTTTTATTTTTTCTAATTGTTCTTCCCTATGATAGGTCTTACTTTTTATTATTTCTTGGGTCCACGTTTTCAGATCAAGATCTATACATTATTTATTTTAATATAAGCGCCCTTTCAAAAAAATCAGTCCAACCTAGTCTGAAAAGTCAAGCTTTAAATCTGAATATTATAATAATTGATTTGTAAATGCATTTCTTAAAAAAGTCTTAAACTTAGAATAATTTTGGGGTCCATGATTATGAGAAAAAGTCTTCTACCAAGTGTTTCGAGCTATTGGCGGTACTTATCATTTTTAAGCTTATGGATTAAAAATCAAACTTTATCTTGGCCCTATCAATTTTCCTATAAATTTTCATTATAAAACTTTCTACACCATCTGTAGACAAGTCTCCCAATACGTGAACCACTCTAATCACTTATTAATAAACTCGCATTTAATTAACTTATTCATTTCAAAAATTTAGCCTGGACAAAGCTTAACTAGGCCAGGCTAATTTATTAGTTATTTAACTTATTTTAATAAAATTTCTCTCATTTTTTGTACTTATTAAGTGTAAGCACAAACCTAGTATCTTTTCCTATCAAATCATAGGTTTCTTTTTCTGTAAAATCAGCATCATCTAGGCCTAGTCTATAAAAATAGTACTTAACATTGGATAGGACGCTTATAGATTTATTATAATGATTTACCCATTTTTCTTTAGAAAAACTTCCAAATACAGGATCTGTCATGTTATTGACTTTCTTCCACTTTTCAATGTTTTTTTCTCCGTACTTGTAGAGTTTTACAGTTGTTCTATAACACCTGTTATATAATTTAATTAGTTTTTTAACTTGTTTTTTATTAAGGATTTTCTTTTTCTCTGCTTCAGAAATTTTACCTACCCTGCTTTTTCCATATGGATTAATAGCCTCTCCATTTTCAAAATAATATTTTCCTGAAACTGACATCTCTGGTAGATACATACCCTCAGCATAAGAAGAATCTCCCTTAAAATCAAGGTCTATCACATTTTCAGAAGAAGCATCTCCCCTTGGCATGTCATATAAGATTTTTGTGATTAAATTTTCAAGAATTTTAACAAAATCACCTTCACTAGTTCCCCTAATGGTAAGACTATAATAGATTCCATCAAATTTAAAATCAGCAGAATAAACAGAATCCTTGCCTCCATTAAATTCACCTGCCCTAGAAATTAATGCATCTAATCCCTTAATCTTACTTTTTTTAAAGGATGCTGCAGCCTTTTCGTAATCCTTGCTATATGGTCCATACCTAAAGGAAATATCAAGCCCATCCTTAGTCACAAGACTATCTTCTGTATAAAGATAAGTTTTTTCTCCTGTATTTTTTCTTAGTTCATAAGACTGATTAAGGTCAAAGTCAAAATCAAAAATCCCCTTTAAATATTCCTTCTCTTTCTTAAGGTCATTTTCAAGAGTATTTCCTTCAGGATAGGTCTCAGTATTTACATAATCATTTACAAGAACACCCTCACTCGCTTCTACATTTGCTGTTAAAAAAGCAAAAGCTAATACAGACGCTAAAATAATTTTTTTCATAATCTCCTCCTCTTATTTTTCTTGCTCACAATTTTTATAAAGCTAATAAGTCTCCATTTTTATACCTCATTGGGTTTATCCTTTTCATAACTATCTCCATATAATTATTTTTTGTAAGAATTAATATTTACATTTCCAGTTAATTCTTTATCTGAATCATTATAAATTACTACACTATAAGAAGAATTTATATTAGCTTGAAAACTTAAAATAATATCTCTAGAAAATCTTCTATTATAAAACGTTTTTCCACCTTCTCTAATTACCACCCTATAAGCTACTTTGTCTCGTGAATTCATGTTAGAAAATTTTATGGTGAAACTATCATGATTATTTGTAGTGTTAGATTTCATATTAAATTTATACACAACAAACTCACATATAGGAACTATAATTCTATTATTTATATTTGCGGACCTTAGCGAATCAGTTGATACTTCTCCTAAGTCTAACTTTTCATATTCCTTATTACTTATTATCTCAACCCTATCATCACCTATAACTTCATCTTCAACCGCTGCTCCTTCTACTAATGTAACCCTATCGTAATCTATATAATTTACACTTGCATAAGCTGGCATACTTAATACTAATATTATTATAAAACCTATTATCCCATTTATTGTTGTTTTATAATTTTTCATAACCTCTATCCTCTCTTTATTTGGATTCATTCTTAAATAAAAGCTATTTTTATAAAAATTCATTTCCATAAACTTAAGTAATGATTTACAATAATCTTTTCTAATTTTTCTACTATCACCTAATTTATTAATCACTTCTTTATCATAATTAATTTCAATATCTTGTTCAGCTCTTTTTATGCTAAGCCAAAAGATAGGGTTGAACCAATAGATGCAAGATAATATATTTACGATATGATTAAAAATAATATGGTATTTTTTTATATGCATTAGCTCATGAATAAGAACATGGTCAAGAAGTTTAGTATCTTCTATAACTTCTCTTTGTATAACTATTTTAGGCCTTAGTACACCAAATGTAATAGGAGACTTCAGATCATCATTTATATAGACCCTAACTTGTCTTTTTAGATTGAATGATCTAATAGTATTTAATATTCTCTTATCCTCATAAATTTTAGAATTATTAATAACTTTTTTAAAAATATATATTTTATAAATTAGGTATATACAAAGCGGTAAGGACAAAATCATTCGGTTAAGAGGATATAAAAATGAACCTATGAACATCATTGTTACATATATTTTGTCATTTACAAAAATGGCCACTTTTATAAACTTGAATAATAAACCATTTCCATAATTATTCTCAAATTGGAATCTAATCCCATAAGGTATTATTAAATACAAAAGAAAAAAAATCCATAATATAGCAGTAGATGATTTAAATGATTTTATGTTTAGTCTTTTCCTAAAAAGTAATATCAAAAATAATATCCACGTACTCTTAATGGCCTTTTCTATTACCATTTGATATACAATAGTAACTATCACTTCTATTCCTCATCGAAACTATCAATTAGTTTTCTCATTTCATCCAATTCCTCTTTTGATATTTTTTCATTAGTCAAAAAGGTCTTGCACATATTTAATAATGAGCCTTTAAATAGCTTATTAAAGACTTCCTTTTGTTTATCGTATAGAGCATCTTCCCTAGATACTGAGACACTTATGGTGTAATTTGGATACCTCCTTGAAATAGCTCCTTTATCTATAAGTCTACCAAAAAAAGTATAAGCTGAAGTTTTGCTTGTTTTGTATCTATCCTTTAAAACTTTTGCTAAATCAATAGCTTTTATCTCTCCATTTTCATCTAAAACATCCCCTTGCCAGAGTAGTTCCATAACCATTAATTCCCCATCAGAAAAATCCATAATTTCCTCCTAATACAAATCCATTCTCAATCGATATATCATTCTCGCTTTGAATATTTTGTTTTCATCTTGAAAAGATCATTTTTTTTGAAATTATGCAAGACTTAATTAATTAATAATTTACAAAAAAGCCTAAATTTTTCTCTAATCTTATTATAGATTACTAAAAAATAAGGTAAAGGTATAATTTATACATGGACTTTTGCCTGATAATGTGATATGATTGAAAATGGTGATTATATGAATAAGAATAATTATAAGTTTGGAAAACTTTTAAAAAATCTAAGACAAAAAAATAATATGACCCAGGAGGAGCTTTCTTATCGTTCTTTTATCAACGTCAAAACTCTTTCTAATATGGAAAATGGCAAGGTTGATATTGATTTAGATAAGCTTGAAGTGCTTTCTGAAATACTTAATGTAGATCTTGTGGAGGATTATCTTTATCTTCTATTAGAAGATTCTGAGCAAATTAATAAGCTTGTTAAAAATCTTAATGCCAAAGATAGGTATGCTGGGTCTAGTCAGGCTTATGAAGTAGATATGCTAAGAGAAATCGAAAATAATTCCCAAAGAAAAATAATTAAAAACAAGGCTAGGAAATTAATCTTATTATTTCAATCCATAGAAATAAAAGAGTATAAGAATAAAAAGATGGCTCTTATCATTGAAGCTTTAAATGTCAGTAGGACCTTTGATTTTGCTGATCTTAACTTAAATACCTATGATATAATCGATTATAGGTTACTGATGAATTACGCTATATGTCTTAGCAATAAAAATGATAGGCTGGCCTGTCTAAAATTTATTGAAAAAGCTAAACTAGATAATGATAATTTAAACTCAATTTTATACCACAATATCTCAAATACCTATTATAGTATGGATAAATCCTACCTGGCCCTTTATTACATAAATAAATCAATAAGGACAAATAATAAGAACCCGATTTCTCCAATTATGCTTTACCAAAAATCCATAATTTTATATGACTTATCCTTAGCATATAAAAAATATGTAAGGCTTACTCTTGATACAGCTAAAAAAATCAACGAACAAGTATACAATCTTCTATTAGAAAAATATAAACTAAAGGCAAATGATGATAAAAATTTCATAATGCCATAGTTTTTTATATACCAACTTTAAAAGCTCGACTATTAAAAGTCGAGCTTTACTGATGATAGGGCTGAAATATTTACAATATTATCCATGATTTTCTTTACAGTCCACAAGAAATCATCTTCTGATAGGTTTTTTGTTTCTATGACATAGTCATTATCAAGAATTTTAAACTCTGCCCTATATAAATTTCCACCTGTATAAGCTGATAAAATCACATCTTGACCATTAATTTTTGATTTTTTCTTATCAGGAAGCCTGTAATCATTTAAAACTTTAGAGCCTTTGCCTGCTACTTGAAAGAGAATTTGTGACTTATCATTTACCAAATAAGTTTCAATAAATAGCCTTTCATCATAGGCTCCCTTGTCAGACTTGCCTAGGATTTCAACAGGAGCTTCTATTTTATAACCACCTATTCCTTGTAAGGTTTTTTCTACTAGGTCTACCAAATTCTTATCGGCAAGCTCTTTGCTTTGAGCATCTAATTTAGGGCTTGATATGCCTTGATTATAATTTATATCGTCCCCTTCTCCGCAAGAGATTATATTTTCAAAACTTAGCTCTGGCCTATCGATCATTTTAAGTGTCTCTTGATATGTGTAGTCGCTTTCTACTAGACCCATATAATCAAAATAGTCACGTACTTTTTGGAGGGTCATAGCCCCAGTGGTATAAATCTTTAAAAATTGCGCCTTATTTAATTTACCAAAAACTGGATCTGTCATATTTTTGACTTCTTTCCACCTGTCGATTCTCTTATCACCATATTTGTACCATTTTATGATGGTTTGGTAAAAAGAATTGTAGGCCTTGATCAAGTTTTTTACCTTAGGTCTTGCCAAAATTTCTTGCTTTTCTTCTTTAGAAATCTTTCCAACCTTGCTTTCCCCAAATGGGTGGACTTGTCTGCCCTTTGTCACACCAAAATGATATAGGGCTGGCAAATACATCCCATCTTCATAAGAATAATCACCCTTACCAAAGCCCTCGCCTGTGTATTTGTTAGAATCAGCAAAGACACTCACATTTGGCATTAGCATGGCAACTATAAGAGCACATGCTATAAGTTTCTTTTTCATGCTTGCTCCTTTCTTTTTTCTTGTCTTTACTTATTATAAATATACCCCGTTTTTATAATTTGAGTAATTAATTATTACATTAAAGTATGATGGTTAAAAAAAACAAACTAATCCTAACTGACTATGGTTCTATATTTATTTTATAAGCCCATTAAAAATTGATGAAAGTCCTGTTGTTGGATACTGCCTCATTATCTCTGTATATAAATCTAGTATTTCTTTACTTATAGAATCAAAACCATCTGTTAATTGAAGTTTGTTAATAGACACTTTTAAATCTTTAATTTTCCTTAAAAAACTCACATTTTTCTTTGTTTTATATGCAAGTAGAACCTCTTTTTCCTTTTCATTTATAGACTTTTCTTCAAGTAAATTTCCTATTATTTCATCTAATTTATCTTCTGTAAGTTTTGGATAATCTTTCATATATTCCTCCAATATTTGAAAATTATTACAATACCATAATATGGGATAAAACATATTCTGTCAATAATAAACTAGTAATTGTTGACAAAATAGCCTTTCTAGTGTTAAGTAGATGTAAGAAAAAACTTACAATGAATTCCAGTAGGATGGTTTGAAATAACTTATCTGAACTTACACTTTCATTTTGTTTAAGGCGAATATGGGCGCCTGTCCCATATGCAGAGTATAAAAAAAGCTGGTACCGCATTTATTGCGCTTTTATGCTCTTTTTTTGTGCTTATTTTAAGAAAGGAAAAAAGATGAAATTTACTTACGAAAAAGAATACGATAATGTTTTTGATGAACTAGTAGATCGTGGCTACTATGAACAAGCTACCAACGAAGAAGAACTAAAAAAAATCCTTGCAAATGATTCTGTGAAATTCTACTGTGGCTTTGATGCTACAGCAGATTCACTTACAGTTGGTCACCTTATCCAAATTATGGTTATGATGCGCATGCAAAACTACGGCCACAAGCCAGTTGCCCTTCTTGGTGGAGGTACAACCCTAATCGGTGACCCATCTGGAAGAAGCGATATGCGCCAAGTTATGACAGTTGAAAGAATCGACCACAATGCTGACTGCTTCTATAAGCAATTTCAAAGATTCTTGGACTTTTCTGACGGCAAGGCAACCATGCTTAATAACAAGGATTGGCTCCTTGACCTTAAATTCCTAGAATTTTTAAGGGATGTAGGAAGCGAATTCTTGGTAGGTGAAATGCTTAAAAAAGATGCCTACAAAAATAGACTTGCAGCAGGCGGCCTAACCTTCTTTGAATTTTCTTATATGCTATTGCAATCTTACGACTTCTTAAAGATGTATAGGGACAATGACGTAACCCTTCAAATGGGTGGTTCTGACCAATGGTCAAATATCATCGGCGGAGTAGATCTAATCAAAAAACACGAAGATGGCAAGGCTTATGGAATGACCTTCTCCCTCCTTACAACAGCAGATGGAGTAAAGATGGGCAAGAGCCAAAAGGGAGCTGTATGGCTAGATGAAGAGAAGACTTCACCATATGAAATGTTCCAATACATGAGAAATGTCGATGACAGGGACGTGGAGAAATTCCTCCTTCAACTTACTTTCCTACCAACATCAGAATGTAAGAGACTAGGTTCTGCAACAGATGCAACAGAAATCAACAAGGCCAAAGAAACCCTAGCCTACGAAGTAGTAAAACTAGTTCATGGAAAGGAAAAGGCAGATGAAGCCCTATCCGCAGCAAAAGCTCTATTTTCAGGCAAAGGCGATGAAAGCGCCATGCCAACCACACAAATTTCTGCATCTGACCTACCAAAAGGCCTTCTAGCCCTAATGACAGAAGTAGGCCTAACCAAATCAAACGGTGAAGCAAGAAGAACAGTTCAACAAGGCGGCGTATCAATCAACGACGAAAAAATTACAGACCCAGCCTTCGAAGTAACAGAAGAAATCTTTGAAGATAATAGAATAATAATCAAAAAAGGCAAGAAAAACTTCCACAAGGTGGAATTAGCCTAAGATTAGCAGACCCTAGGGTCTGCTTTTTTACATGGCTAAGAGTATAATTTATAAAAAGGAAGGAGGGCCTATGAACAAGAATGAAGAATATTTGAGCAAAAAAAGAGCCATAGAGCTTTGGGATACTGGCCTTATAGATGATTTTGAAGTGGGTACTTTCAAATCCCTAGCAGATATCCACGCCTACCTCTTCCAAGATGTCTTTGATTTTGCTGGAAAAATCAGGACTGTAAATATATCTAAGGGCTCCTTCCGCTTTGCCCCCCTTCTTTTTCTAGAGTCCAATCTATCTATCATTGAAAAAATGCCAGAAAATAGTTTTGATGAGATTATTGATAAGTATGTAGAAATGAACGTGGCACACCCATTTCGTGAGGGAAACGGAAGAGCGACTAGGATTTGGCTTGACCTTATCTTAAAGAAAAACCTAGGTAAATGCATCGATTGGGACAAGATTGATAAGTTTGTCTATCTTTCCGCTATAGAGAGATCTGTTGTAAATACACTTGAAATAAAACATCTTTTAAAATCTGCACTCACAGATAAAATAGAAGATAGAGAAGTTTTCATGAAAGGAATCGACAAATCCTACCTATACGAAGACCTCTATGACATATCTATAAGAGAAATTGACAAGGAAAACCATGACTGAAAAAGAAAAAATGCTTAAGGGCATCCTTTATGATGCTAATTACGATGAGGAATTAAAAATAGACAGGCTAAGGGCCAAGGACCTTTGTTTTAAATACAATACAAGCCTTCCATCAGATGAGAAGTCCCTTAGGGAAATCATCCACGACCTAGGGATAAAGACTAAGAAGAATTTCTTCTTTACAGGGCCTTTTTATTGTGATTATGGTTACAATATTTCTATCGGGGAAAATTTTTATGCCAACCACAATCTCATAATCCTTGACGGAGCAAAGGTTAGTTTTGGAGATAATGTCTTTATCGCCCCAAATTGTACCTTCTCAACAGCTGGCCACCCTATAGATAAGGACAGGAGAAATAAGGGGCTTGAATATGCCCACCCAATTACAGTTGGCGATGATGTCTGGTTTGGGGCAAATGTCGCTGTCATGCCAGGGGTCAATATAGGTTCAAATGTAGTAATAGGAGCAGGCAGCCTTGTAAATAAGGACATACCCGATAATAGCCTGGCCTTTGGCAACCCTTGCAAGGTCTATAGGCAAATCACCGAAGAAGATAAGAAAACTTCTTGGGATTTTAAATAAAATATCCAATTAAAAACTGACCTTTTGATTTCAGTCAGACTTTTGTCTATAGTTGACTGAACTTTTGGGGTCAGTTTTTGCTTATAATTATTTAGTCTTTTATTAATTTTTCTACGATTACTTTTAGGATTAGAACAATTACTATGCAGGCTATGGTTGAGCCTATAAAGATATCCATCTTTAAGAGTATCCTATAGATGATAAAGCCAATTAGCCAAATTATCATATTTTTGACATAGATGTCGCAGCCTGTGACATCTTTTTTTAGTATAAAATAATCTGCTATTTGGACTGCAATCATTGGAGCAAAAACAGAACCTATTAGGTAAAGGAAGTCTGTTATATCATCCATTGGGAAAATTATCGCCCCGATTGTGCCTATGATTGTGACAATTATGCCTATCTTTTGGCCGTTCACTTTTTTTGATAGGGATTCGGCTGAGATACCTGCAGAATAAGCATCTAG
Organism: Anaerococcus sp. NML200574; assembly: GCF_026131665.1. Taxonomy (NCBI): domain Bacteria; kingdom Bacillati; phylum Bacillota; class Tissierellia; order Tissierellales; family Peptoniphilaceae; genus Anaerococcus; species Anaerococcus sp. NML200574. The sequence goes on from NZ_JAMXSM010000001.1 coordinate 140,651, forward strand.
GAAGGTGGTTGTAACTGTAGATAAGATAATTATCAGCATGGCAGCAAGGCCTAGACCTGATTTAACCATAATCATGGCTATGTCGCTTTCCTCTGTAAGAAGGGCCATGCCCATTCCTATCACATACATCCAAATTGATACAAGGCTGTAAGTTAGAGTTGATGTGAGCGTTGCAGCCTTTGGCTCTTCTGCCTCTCTAGTGTAGTCAGAAATAAGTGGCATCCAAGACATTGGCATAGCTATGGCAAGCTCAATAGCAAGACCAAAGCTCATGGCATCTGCTGTTGCTTCTGACATAAAGTCAACTCCCTTTAGGATTTTAAAGGAAAGGACAATAGTTAGGATAAATAGAAGTGACATGGAAACTGTATTTAGCTTGCCAAGATTTGAAATTCCAATTTTTATCCAAACTAGGATCAAAAGTCCAATAACAAGAGCCCAAAGAATATGGCCTGTAGTAAAGACGTGGGATGTTGAAATTGCCCCGTCATAGATCATAATGGCAGTCCATCCTACAAGTTGCAATACATTTAAAAAGGCAAAAAATAGGCCGCCCTTTTGGCCAAAGGACATCTTAACCGTCTCCATGGCTGATTTTTCGCTCATACCTCCGATTATCCCTGCCAAATATAGGAGAACTGCCCCTATCAAATGACCGATGAGGATTGCCATAAGGCCGTTTTTAAAGCCAAGTGGTGCAAAATAGGTACCTGTGATAATTTCCGCTATGGAAACCCCAGCCCCAAACCAGATGAGGCCATTTTCAAAATTAGAAGTCTTTTTCATCATAGACCTCCTTGTATTCTTCTTTTATATCAAAGGCGTGGTTCATTGGACCTGAGCCTTTACCTAAATTAAGGCCTGCTGCAAGGGCTTTTGAGATATAATCCTTGGCTTTTTTGACTGCTTCATCCATTGGATATCCTTTGGCAAGGTTAGAGGCGATTGCTGATGATAAAGTGCAGCCTGTTCCGTGAGTATTATTCGTATCAATTCTCTTGCCATCAAACCACTTGCCTTCCCCTTTTGCATAGAGGTAGTCATTGGCATCATTTAAGGCATGGCCGCCCTTTAGGAGAGTTGCGCACTTATATTTTGATGAAATCTCCTTGGCAGCCTCTTCCATATCTTCTATAGAAGTAATTTTCCTACCGATTAGGATTTCTGCTTCTGGGATATTTGGTGTTAGGACATCTGCAAGTGGAAAGAGCTCATCTTCAAGGGTTTTGATATCATCATCTTGTAATAATTTTGCCCCGCTTGTTGCAACCATAACTGGGTCTACAACAATATTTTTGGCCTTATAATGGATAAGCCTTTCTGCAATTACCTCAATTAGGCCACTTGATGAAACCATGCCAATCTTAACTGCATCTGGAAAAATATCCGTAAAAACCGAATCCAATTGTTCTTTCAAAAATTCTGGACTTGCTTCTAAAATATCACTTACGCCGGTTGTGTTTTGTGCAGTTAGGGCTGTGATCGCACTCATGGCAAAAACCCCATTGACTGTCATAGTCTTGATGTCTGCTTGTATACCGGCGCCTCCACTGGAGTCTGAACCCGCAATGGTCAATGCTTTTTTCATTTCTGTCATAAAAATCTCCTTACATTGTTTTCTATAGCGATAGAAGGTGGTGCCCCCAATCTAACGCTTATTATTTTTACTTGCCTAGCAAGCTTGCCGATTTTCGGCAAGAATCTTCCTTTCTTAAAAATTTACAAAAAAATAAGACAAGCAAGGCCTGTCTTAATAAGCTCTCATAAGAGTGAGTAAAATTTGTACACATCCCTACGTTGGCATTACCCAAATCAGGTAAGGTCGAGGTTTATAACCTCCTCTCAGATCTTAGAAAGAACTCCCTTGTATACATCAATTTTAAAACTTATAGGAAATAATGTCAAGGAAAATTTTCCTATTATCCATTAGATTAATATCGAATATAGACCTATTGAAGTTAGATGTAATTTGTCTTATAATTAAGTTAATAGAAATCGAAGATAAAAAATATTATTAGATATAAATCGAATAAAGGAGCTAATATGAAAAAATTTAAGGACTTTAAACTAATAAGAAAACCCCTACTTGTAAATGAAGCTGGCCTTATGATCTATCTTTATACCAACTACCTCACAGCCAAGAATAAAGATTTCTTTTCCTTTGAAAATTCTTACCCAGGATTTAACTACTCACAGGATTTAAATTTAACTTCTATAGATATCGCTTTTAATAGCAACGATACTTATATAGATTATGTTAAAAAAATAAAAAAAGAATCTCTTCCTTATCTTGAGGATTTTTTCAATAATCAAAACGAAGATATTTTAAATCTTTTCTACATTTTTTCAGAAAATGACGGTAATTATCTGCCTTTCTTTGCAGGAATTTTCCAAAACATCAACGTCCTCGATATTAAAGATTTCACCTTTGACCTCTTTGAGCTTGTATTTGACCTATCTTTCTTAAGATTTGTCGGGGTCGATATAAATGATTCAGGCTTAAAATCAACAAATATAAAGGAATGGACGGCAAAAGCTTTAAAATCTGATTTTCTAAGCCTTATCCCTACTCTTCCCTATGAAGATAATCTCTCTATGGAGCTTTTGAGATCTTTTTCTAATAAGAAATCAATTTATAACAGACTCTATCCTCTTCTTGAGAAAATCTGTGAAATTTTAGCAAATAATTTTCCTATGATTGAAGAAATTTTTGCAGATCATTTTGAAAATATAGAAAAAGATGACTACAAAAAAGTCTATGACCTTATAAATCAAGTTGGTCTTAATGATTTTCTTAGGAAAAGAGAAGAGGCACTTAATATCTACGGCCTAATACTTGCACCGAATATGACTATGATCCAATTCATATCAGAAGATTATGATGATGCTTTCATCAAATTTGGAATTTATTCTAGCAAAGAATTTGTCAAAAAGGAAAATAAACTAAAACACCTTAGCCAATACCTAAAAATCCTAGGAGATCCAACCAGGATTGACATTCTAGACCTCTTAAAAGAAAGAAATTACTATGCAAAAGAGCTTTCTGACAAGCTTTATATAACTCCTGCCACCCTTTCTTACCACATAAGCCAACTTCACGTTTGTGGCTTTATTGGAGCATACATTGAGGGCAGGAAGACTTATTATTATCTGAGAAAACCTGGTTTTGAAAAAGTTATAGAAGAACTGACTGAATTTTCTAAAGACATAAAGGAGGAAGATTATGGAAAAGAATCTTAAAAACCTAAAAGAAAATCTCGCCCAAAATCTAAAGGACGAAGAAGTCATAAAATCATATCTAAGGGCCGATAAGCTTTCAAATTTTGACCTTCTAAAGATGGCCTATGTGCCTTTTAAGGACAATCTTAAAATTAAATTATCGCTTTTAATTTACCCTATAACTGCAGGCCTAATTCCAGTAATACAAGCCTTTATCATGTATTATTTGGTAGATCTAATTGATAAAAACACAGACCTTAGGACAATGATTCTCACAATCCTAGCCTACACCCTAATAATTTTCATCTGCTCCATGGTTTCAAACCAGATTGAACGTAGGACTTACTCGACTTATATGGGTACTAGGCTATCTACCTTCATCAAAGCTTCTGGTCCTATTATGGAAATGGACTACGGTCTTGGGGAAAATTCTCTCTTTATGGCAGAATTTTCCAGAGGTTTTGAGCCTTTTTCTAACAATGTCACAGGCCTTGAGGGAGTTTACCACGATATGTATAAGCTTTTGGCAAATCTTATCTCCTTTGTGATAATATCAGTGATTATGGCAAAGCTCTCTCCCCTTATTTTTATCCTTGCCATAATTTCGATAATAGTCCAACTGGCAATAAGAACCTACACCGACAAGTATAGACATGCCCACATGGGAGAGCTTAACAAGGTCAAAAGAAAAACCGAAGCTTATTACAAGGAAGCATCCGATTTTCGTTTTGCCAAGGATATTAGGGTATTTTCTTTCAAAGATAAGTTTATAGAGGGTTTTAAACCCCTTGTGACAAATGTGGTTAAGATTTCAAGGACCTTTATCAAGCCTGAAATGTACCTATCCCCTATCCTTGCAGTCCTCCTTGTAGGAGTCGAAGCCCTTTGTTTTTATTTCCTAACAGGAAAAATATTGGCAGACCAAATCACACTAAAAAACCTAACTTTAATTATCACTTCTGTGGCAATCTACAGCTCTGTTATCTCAAATCTAGTGATGAATATTGCCCAAACCAGATCAAACCTACTTTATGTATCGGATGGCTTTGACATGCTAAGGGTAGATTTAAAATCAGAAGAAGGATCAGAAAAAATTACCGGACCAATGTCAATAGAATTTAAAAACGTGAGCTTTTCCTATCCCCTATCTGATAAAAATGTTTTGGAAAATCTGTCATTTACTATTAGACAAAAGGAGAAAGTTGCCATTGTTGGTGTGAATGGAGCTGGCAAATCTACCATTGTTTCCCTAATCCTTGGCCTTTATAAGCCAACTGCAGGAGAAATTTTTATAAACGGTACAAATGCTAATGACCTTGACTTAAAAGAAAGGTACGCTGCCTTTGCCACAGTACTACAAAATGTAGAACCCCTCGCAGTTTCTATCGCAGAAAATGTGGCAGCGACCGATGAAAATATCGACAGAGAAAGAGTTATAGATTCACTAAAAAAAGCAGGTTTAGGATATAAGCTTGACCAATTACCAAAAGGAATTGACACCCAGATGACCAGAAATATCCACGATGATGGTACACTTTTCTCCGGTGGAGAAAATCAGAAACTTGCCATAGCCAGAGCCCTTTATAAGAAGGACGCAGGAGCATTAATCATGGATGAGCCAACAGCTGCCCTTGATGCCCTTGCAGAAGAGAAAATTTATAGGGACCTTGATGAAATCAGCAAAGACAAGACTCTAATTTTTATCTCCCACAGACTAGCATCTACCAGATTTTGTGACAAAATTATGCTCCTTGATGGCGGCAAAATCACAGAATATGGAAGTCATGAAGAGCTTTTAAAACAAGATGGGCTCTATAAGGAAATGTACGAATCCCAAAGAAAATACTATTTGGAGGAAAAGAATGAAAAATAAATTAAGGGCCCTTTGGCTTTTTGCAAAAATCACAGCAAAAAACGATCCTCTTTATATACCGGTAATTATCCTAAATGCCTTGGCCCCTGCGGCAGCAACCATGATAAATGTCTTTGTGCCAATGATTTTCATTAACCAAATCACTGACCCAAGACCAGCTGGTGACTTTATAAAAATTGTAATACTCTTAATTATTGGGAAAATCCTTCTAGAAAGTCTAGAAAGACTCCTAAACAGGGAAGAATTTGTAAGACGCCAAGGGATTAACGATTATTTGACCTTTGAGCTTGCAAAAAAAGCAATGGATTTGACTTATCAAAATATAGAAAATCCCCACACCCTAGACCTAAAGGAAAAGGCCAATGCCGCTATTAATATGGGCGCTATCCACAACTTGCTATTTTGCCTTAAGGATATAATAACAAGCGTGACAACCATGATAGGAACTGCCCTTGTGATCATATCCTTCTCCCCTTACTTGGTTGGTTTTTCAATACTGATTTCCCTTTTAATAATCCTTGTAAATGGCAAAGAGTCTTCCTACACCAGCAAATTTGACCTGGAGATTGTAAATGTAAACAGGAGATTCTCTTATTATTTCTCCCTCATGGCAAGTCCCCACTACCAAAAGGAAATTAGGGTTTTTGACCTAGGACCTCTTATGAAATCAAAAACCAAGGGATATCTAGATGAGATGATGGCTGGCTTTGAAGATAAATTTGCCTATGAAGCTAATATGGGCGCTCTAAAAATCTTTTTAGAATCAATTCTAAGGCTAATATCCTACACCTATGTAGCAATGAGGACCCTATCAGCAGCCTACGGGCCACAGATAAGTTTTGGTTCATTTTCTGCTATAATAGCTGCAAATGAAAACTTCATGACAGCCTTTCAGACCATGTTTTCTGAGCTAGCAGCCTTTATAATGAGCCTTGTCAACCTCGAGCCCCTCTATGATTTTTATATCCTAGATTCTGACAAGGAAGAAAATTTAAAAGAAGCTGGAGAATTTGAAAGCCTAGAATTTATTAATGTATCCTTCACTTATCCAGGATCTGATAGAAAGATTATTGATGATATATCTTTTAAAATCAATAAGGGCGAGAAAATCTCTATTGTAGGTGTAAATAACGCAGGAAAGACAACTATTGTTAAGCTTCTCCTAAGATTTTTTGATATCGATGCTGGAGAAATTTTATACAATGGAGTCAATATCAAAAATATCTCAAAGGCCTCCCTCTATGAGAAGATGAGCGGAGTTTTCCAAGATTTTTCAATCATGCCTTTTACAATAAAAGAAAATATTATTGGAAATATGGATTATGATGAGGAAAATGTTAGCGAAATTTTAAAGGAATTAGACCTGGACGAGAGGGTTAGAGCGCTTGAAAATGGCCTTGATACCTATCTAAACAAGGATATCTACGAAAATGCCACAGACCTATCCCTTGGCCAAAAGCAAAAACTTGCCATAGCCAGGGCCATCTACCACAAGCCAGAATTTATAATCCTAGATGAGCCAACAGCAAGCCTAGACCCATTAGCAGAAGCCCAGGTCTATGAACATTTTAACGAAATGACAAAAGATAAGACCGCAATTTTCATCTCCCATAGGATGAGCTCAACCAAGTTTACAGACAAAATCCTCCTTCTAGATAACGGGAAAATCGCAGCCTACGACAGCCACGATAATCTCATGAAATACAAAAATAAATACTCCGACCTCTACAAGGCCCAGGCTAAGTATTTTGTATAAATTTACCCAAGCAAAAAGACCTAAATTCTAATTCTTAGGTCTTTTTTACATTCAATGATATTACGTTTTTAGGATTTTATACAATTACTAGTTTATCTATATCTTGGCCTTTAATGTAGGTGTCCATATAGGCCTTTCTTGTTTTATCGTAAAGGGCGAAGAGTTTTTCTTTTTCTTCTTTTTGGCTGTAGACCTTCCAGTATCCACAGCAGAGGTAGTTTTGGCCCTTGTTTGCGATAAAACCTTCCACATCTTCGTATGGGTAGCCTAAAAAGCATCCAATCTCATGGGGGAAATATCCTAATGATAGTTTTTTAATAACGCATGATAAGCACTTATCGAGAGATTCAACTTCATAGTCTAGGCTCTTTAGGAATATTTTTATCTGATCTTCAGCTAGGTAGGCTTGTAACTTATCTTTTCTATATACAAATATCAGTGAGCCCTTGTCATTTTTTGCTACCTGTCTAAAATATATATCAAATTTATTAAATCTCTTATTCCATTCCTTTAACAAGTCTATGATATATTCCCTGCTCTTGCCTGCAATTCTGAAGAGGTTGGCAGGCTTGATGTTGGCTAGAACTTGGGTGCAGTGGCTAAGTAGATAGGACTCACCCATGGCTTAAAGTGCTTTTGCTAGGCTTTCAGCAAGATTTCTGCAAGCTTCAAGATCTTCATCTTGTGGAGTATCATAAGCTATTAGACCATCTGCTACTAGGTTGATATTGTCATCTTGGCATCTAGATGTCCAGTTTTGCATCCATTCGCCATCTGCCCATTCGTATGAACCAAATAGGACTACTGGTTTATCGCCAAGTTTGTCTTCTACTGATTCAAACATTGGTTCAAATGAACCATCTTCTAGCTCTTCTGATCCCATAGCTGGGCAACCAAAGGCAAAACCATCAAAGTTTGCTACATCATCAGCTGAGAAATTATCTGAAAAGATTTTTTCTGCTTCATGACCTAGGTCGTTTAATTTGGCTGTGATTTCATCTGCCATCATGTCTGTATTACCTGTTCCTGACCAATATACTACTGCTACTTTACTCATAATTATTCCTCCAAATTTTTAATATTTTTTAGTTACATTCTAACTATGTGTACCCTTTTTCTTTCGGGTAAGATTTATATTTGATATCATAATGATAATGATAACCTATATCATACTTTATTTAAAAAAATAAAGTTTAATCTGAATCATCGCCTCGACATATTTATATACTATTTAAGTCTATCTTTATCGGATTCTTCCTGACTTAGTCTATCAGAATGAAATAGAGATTTGATCGTCAAGGGATGAGCCTTGTGAAGGCTTATGTGATATTGATAATTTTTATCAAAAGCCTTCCAAAAAAAATTAAGTATCCAGCCTAGACATCAGAAATTTAGCATAAGACTATTTATTAATTCCTTTAAGATTTGACTTTTCTTTTCTAGTCAATTTTAAAATTAACTATTATAGGCTTATATATTTTTCTTTATGCCTGGCATCTTTGTTGTATTTTCGTTTTTAATATTTTTAGCCTAGTCCTAGTGGCAACAAGATTTGTGATCATTGTGGCTAGAACATCCTGAACAGCCTCCACAATCACCTGATGTTTTCTTGATAAATCTTGAGTAGATTATATAAGAACATGCTGCAAGTACTAAGATTAGGATAATCCATGATGGTAAATTCATTTTTCTTCCTTTCATTTATAAGCCCGCCCCCCTTAAAGGGGGCTGACTTAAATTTAAGCTTTTACTTGATTTATGATTTTAAACTTGAAAGTTTAGTTTAAGGACTTACTTTCTAGCTTCCCTTTAATCTAAGCTTTGGCTAATGATTCGTTGTAGGCTAAGTTTTTTCTAGAGCTTCCTTTTCTTACTACCATGTAGATGAAGAAGATTAGGGCTACTAGTCCAAGTACTGTGCCTATGCCAAATTTACCATAAGCTAAGAAGCTTGCTAGTTGATAGAAGATGAAGCTTACTATATAAGCAAAGCCCATTTGATAGCCTATAGTTATGGCTGTCCACTTGTTATCATCCATTTCTGTCTTGATAGCTCCTACTGCTGCAAAACATGGCATGCAGAGCATGTTAAATAGTAAGAATGAATAACCTGCTACAGGTGTTCCTATTGCGGCACCGAAGGCTTGGAGTAACTCAGGTGTATCTGATGCAACATCACTACCTAGGCCTAAAACAACTCCCATTGTAGAAACTACGTTCTCTTTTGCTACGAAACCTGATATTGTTGCAACTGTTGATTGCCAACTTCCAAAGCCTATTGGCCTAAAGATTACGCCGATTATGGAACCTAATACAGCTATGATTGATCCTTCTGAGTTTTCTTCAATTAAGTGTAATCTGAAGTCAAAGTGTGTTAAGAACCAAATTATAACAGCTGATATAAAGATTATTGTTCCAGCTCTCTTAACATAGGCCTTAGACTTATTATAAACATCAGTTAAAACTGATTTTACTCTTGGTGCGTGGTATGGAGGTAATTCCATAATAAATGGTGCTGGTTCATCTGCTAGTGCCTTAAATTTCTTTAGGATAATTCCTGAAAAGACAATTGAAGCTATACCAATCATATAGAATGAGAATGATACCAAGGCTTTGTTTTCTGGGAAAAATGCTCCTGCTATAAGGGCAATTACTGGTAATTTTGCTGAACAAGGCATGAAAGTAGATGTCATGATTGTAATCTTTCTATCTCTTTCATTTTCGATTGTTCTTGATGCTTGGACACCAGGTACACCACATCCTGTTGCAACCATGGCTGGGATAAATGATTTACCAGATAGACCAAATCTTCTAAAGAGTCTGTCCATGATGAAGGCTACCCTTGCCATATATCCTATATCTTCTAGGATTGATAATAGGGCAAATAGAACCATCATTTGTGGTAAGAATCCAAGTACTGCTCCCACACCTGCAAGAGCTCCATCTGTTATCAATGATTGAATAACTGGGTTTACATTAGAGCCTTCCATCCATGCTCCAACTGCTGGTATTAGGTTATCTTCAAAGAAACCATTTACTAAATCTGTGCCCATGGTTCCTGGTGAATGTTCATAAACTGCACCGAAAAATACCAAAAACATTACTAGGGCAAAGATTGGTAGACCTAAGATTCTATTGGTTACAATCTTATCAACCTTATCTGTTAAGCTTACCTTTGGTGGAGCCTTTACTAGGACATCGCTTGAAAGATTAGCTAAGCTTTCATATCTAGCTGTGGTGATGATTGATTCAGCATCATCTTCTAGTTCTTTTTCCAGCTTATTTCTAGCCTGATCTACCTTAGTTTTTAGCTCTTCTGTCAATTTGATATGGCCAAGTGATTCTTCGTCATTTTCGAAGGCCTTGATTGAATAATATCTAGATAAATCTTCGCCAACTATTGGCTTTAAGTCAGCTTCAATTGGTTTAAGGGCTTCTTCTAGGTCAGAATCAAAGAGCATTTCTTTTGGTTTTTGACCATCTTTTGCAACTTCTAATATTTTTGCTATTAATTTATCAACACCCTTTTCCCTAGCTGCTATAGTTTCAACTATTGGAATGTTTAATTTTTCTTCTAGGGCCTTGATGTCAATCTTATCTCCCTTTGATTTAACTATATCCATCATGTTTAGGGATATAACCATTGGGATTTCAAGCTCTGCTAGTTGGCTTGTAAGGTAGAGGTTTCTAACTAGGTTTGAACCATCTACTAGATTTACTATTAGGTCAGGTCTTTCATTTATAAGATATTCTCTTGAAACAACTTCTTCCATTGTATATGGAGAAAGTGAATAAATACCTGGCAAGTCTTCTATTATTACGTCTTTGTGGCCTTTTAATACGCCTTCTTTTTTATCAACAGTAACCCCTGGCCAGTTACCTACCCTTTGATTTGAGCCTGTTAGGGCATTAAATAGGGTGGTCTTACCTGAGTTTGGGTTACCAGCAAGTGCTATTCTTATACTCATATCTTTTCCACTCTTATATTCTTCGCATCTTCTTTTCTAATACTTAATTCATAACCTCTTAGGTTAATTTGGATAGGATCTCCTAGTGGAGCAAGTTTTCTTACAAAAATTTCTGTATTTTTTGTAATTCCCATATCCATGATTCTTCTTTTTGTAGGGCCATCGCCCTCAAGTTTTACAACTTTTACAGTATCCCCTACTGGCACTTCATTTAAAAATGGCATTAGGCTGCTACCTCCTTAACAATTATCTTACTAGCTAATTCTTTATTAAGGGCAAATCTATTATCATCAATAGTAAATATGTAGTTGACCCCATCAAAATTCAAAAGCTTAATTATTCTACCTTTAGCAAAACCTAGGTTATTTAGGTGTTTTATGATCTTTTCATCGCCCTTAAGTTTGATTACTTCGACAGTATCACCTATGCTATAAAATGTAATAGGCATAATCTCTCCTCTATAATTTTAGTTTTATTGCAATATTTTTAAAATCAGGATGTCATATCCTTGTACTATTAATATATCATAGCCGATAATGAATATCAATACTACTTACTAGAAATGTTTGATATAAATTATCAATCTCATTCACATAACTAAGAGGAAAACGTTATTTATTAAATTTTATCTAATTTTTTTTAAAAATGTTATAATAGAAGAAATAAAACTAAGTGAAATTTATAGGAAAGAGGTTATATGTATTTTTTTGTTAATGATTATAATTCTATCTGCTATCCAGAAATCTTGGATGCTTTAAAAGAATCTATAGATGAGAAAAATCTTGGCTATGGCTTTGACTATCACTCTGATAAGGCCAAGACCCTTATTAAAAAAGCTTTAGGGGATGAGGATGTTGATATTTACTTTCTTCCTGGAGGGACCCCTACCAATATCATTGGAGCGACTGCTGGCATGCGACAACAAGATTCTATTCTTTCTGCCACTACCGGCCATATAGAGGGCCATGAAGCAGGGTCAATTGAGGCTACAGGTCTTAAAATCGAGCTTATAGAGTCAGTAGATGGGAAAATTAATCTTGAAAATCTAAAAAAGGCCTACGCATCTTTTAATACAGAATATGTTACAGTTCCTAAAAAGGTCTATATTTCAAATACTACAGAGCTTGGAACAGTTTATAAGAAAAAGGAAATAGAAGAAATCTATGATTTCTGCAAGGAAAATGGTCTTTATCTCTTTATAGATGGGGCTAGGATGGCGGCAGCCCTTGCAAGTGATCATTGCGACTACAGCCTAAAAGACTTGACTAGAATGTGTGATATCTTTTATCTAGGAGGAACCAAGGCTGGTCTTCTCTTTGGTGAGGCCTTGATTGTAAAAAATAAAGACCTTAAAAAAGATTTGATCAACCTTATCAAGCAAAAGGGAAGTCTCTTAGCCAAGGGCTTTGTTCAAGGAATTATGTGGGAGAGGGTCTTTTCTGAAGATGACTTTTACCTAAGGGGCAGCAAGGTCGCCTTTGAGATGGCAAAACTTCTCGCATCTGGCCTTGTAGAAAAAGGCTATGACCTTGCCTATCCATTTGAGTCCAACCAAGTTTTCCTTAGGGTTTCTGCTAACCAGTATGAAAAAATGGCAAAGTTTGCTTACTTTGAAATTATGTCTGAAGAAGATGATGAAAAAGTAATCAGACTTGTAACTACCTTTAGGACCAGCAAGGAAGATGTGGAAGGCTTCCTGGAAAAATTATAAAATTCATAAAAAAATCCATGACTTTTGGTTTTATTCCAAAAATCATGGATTTTTTAATTCTTATCTCTAACATCGCCCCTATCGGTTACTATCTGATAGCCAAAGCTAGCTATTTCCTTTTCGAGGGCCTTTTTGGCTTCCGCTGCTTCAAGGCCTGTATTTAATTTATTGTCATAAAGATTGTAAGACTTTTTGGCCTTTGCTGGAGATAGGTTTGGCATGAGGACATTGGCCCCTGCCTTAAGACCTAGCTCTCTGCCCTTTGGATTTATGGTGCCTAGGGCTGTAGTTGCTGGTATTAGGGCGTAGGGGAAAACTATCCTTAGGATTGCTACCATTCTCAATGTTTTTGTAAAAGACCCATCCTTAAAGTCCTTAAAGGGTGTATCATGACTTACCAAAAATGGTCCAATTCCTACCATATCCGGCTCTAAATCTTCTAAAAATCTGATATCTCTTATCAAATCATCTGTAGTCTGGTAGGGACTATCAACCATGAAGCCTCCCCCAACTTGGTAGCCTATTTTTTTAAGATTATGAAGGCATTCTTGCCTATGCGCTAAGCTCATCTCTTTAGGGTGGATTTTGGCATAGTGGTCTGGGTTTGATGTTTCCTGTCTTAGAAGATACCTATCAGCTCCCGCATCGTAAAAGGCCTTGTAGTCTTCATAGGATCTTTCGCCTAGGGATAGGGTTATGGCTGTATCTGGATATTTATTTTTAATTTCTCTTATAGCATCCACAACGAAATCTCTGCTAAAGCTAGGGTCTTCTCCCCCTTGCATGACAAAGGTCCTAAAACCAAGCCCATAGCCAAAATCAGCCGATCTTAGGATTTCGTCTTTGGCAAGCCTGTAGCGGTTGACATGATCATTTGATCTTCTTATCCCGCAATAATAACAATTATTTTTGCAGATGTTTGACACCTCAATAAGGCCTCGGATATAGACCTTGTCGCCGTAATTTGCCCTTCTGATCTCATCAGCCCTTTCCATCAGGCTTTCAGTCATGGATTCGTCTTCTATATATTTTTTGAGTTTGTCATATGGAATATGGTTGATTTTTCTTTTTGTCATAAGTCCTCATAAAAAAAATTGAGGAGGTCATGCGACCTCCCTGGGTTGATAAAATAAATTCATTTATAATATACTCAAATATACATATTTTGCAATATTATTTTTGATCTTCGAATAAATTATAGGGAAATTTGTAAGACCTTCTCCTAGGCACATAGGCTCCTATTTCCTTGCTAAGGATTTTCGCCAAATCTTTCTGCCAATTATCTATTATATTGCTAATTTCTGGATTCCTTGATTCTACTTCGACCTCATTTTTCTCAGCAAGGCTTGAATATTCATTTTTAATATAATTATCCACAACAATTACAAGCTTTTCATAGAGAGCCTCCTCTCTTTTCTCAAGAAATTTGCCTATAAAATCTAAGTCAAATTCAGATACATTTTTCTCTCCATTATAAGAATCAATGCTATCTGTGACAAAGCCATATCCTAGGGCTATACGAGCGGGTAAAAAGTATGATTCACTTCTTAAAAACCTGTATCCTTCCAATAAATGAGCCATATTGTCATAGCCAAGGCCCCTACCAATATTATAAAGACTCCCACAAGCAAGTGCTATATCTGGGTCAAGGCCAAGCTCTTTAGCAATTTTTTCGCAAGTTTTACCAACTAAGTGGGAATGGATTATCCATTTTGTGGGATTTGTGGCAAAGGCCTCATCCATTATGGACCTTATCTTATCCTTGTTTGGAATATTTCCAAAATTTTCCTTATACATATCTAATCACTCCGTAGCTATGGTTAGTATTATCTGAATCTATAGAAAATTCTACTTCATTTTCAGTATTTCTATAGGATAGGCTGATTTCTTTTTGGTCTTTTATTTCATTTTTGTAAATTATTTTTATATAAGAAATCCTATCTTCCCTAATATTTTCAATCTCTTTTAGAAAGTCAAAATAAATACCATTATTGACATGGCTATTTTCATCAAAATCCGCCTGCCTAATTATAATTTGTTTTGAATTTACAAAATCACTTGGCCTTTTAAAATCTTTGCCGGCATAGATTAGCTTTTCTTCCCCGTAGGCTTTTTGAATGTTTTCATCTATCGGGATTAGTTTTCCTTTAAGCCTGTCAAATAGGATAAGTTTGGCACAGGCCCTTGCTATTTCTTTTCCATCTTTTTTGACAAGGAAATTTCTATAGGCATAAAATCTTTTTATCTGGGTAGGAATAGATGTAATTTCTATAACATCACCTGCTTTTATAGGCTCATCAATTTCTATATCCCAAGAATAAACCAGCCAGGCCTTGCCTTTCATATCTAGATCTTTCTCAACCTTAGCAGATTGGATAAAGGATACATCAAACATAAGGCCTGTCAAATTTTTAAAACTTAGAAAAGCTTCTTTGTTGCAAAGCATGGATCCTATCCTATAGGTCATTGTCTCTTTCATACTTACCCCTTTAAAAAAAGGACAGATAACTGCCCTATTTTTTGTTTCCTATTTCTTTTACAAGTTCTGTTAGAGCCTTTAGGAATTGATTATCTTTGGTAAAATCATTTTCGTTTAGGTCTAAATTTGGGTTTTTATTTTCTACTTCTACATCAGGTTTAACACCAATTTTGTTGATTTTTTCGCCATTTGGTGTCTTGTATTCGCTAATTGTAATCTTTGCACCAGCGCCATTATCTAGTGGGAATATCTTTTGAACTACTCCCTTACCAAATGATTTTTCTCCAACTATCTTAGCCCTTCCCCTATCTTTAAAGGCACCTGCTAGGATTTCTGAAGCTGAAGCTGAGTTTTCGTTTATTAGGGTAACCATTGGAATATCGTCAAATTCTTTATCTGACTTCTCGCTTACGACATTGCCATCCTTATCTTCTGTGGTTACTACTACTCCCTCATCAAGGAAGGTATCTGCTATATTTAGGCAAACATCTAGGGCACCGCCCGGATTATTTCTTAAATCTAAGATAAGACCTTGGATTCCTTCATTTTTAAGCTTGGCATATTGGTCTTTGAAATCATCCCAAGTTACATCGTCAAAGGCAGTTAATCTCAAGTAGCCAATCTTTGTTCCCTTTAAATCTAGGGTTTGAGACTTGACTGTATCTACTTTCACATCACGTCTTTCAACTTCGACATCTATTTCCTCGCCCTTTGGATTTTCTTCACTTACTCTTAAAAGCTTAAGCTTCACCTTTGAGCCAGCTTCACCTCTAATTAGGGCAACAGCCTCTTCAAGTTCACTACCTGCGAAGTCTTTGCCTTCGACAGCTTTTATAAAATCACCTGATTTTAGGCCAGCTTCTTGGGCTGGAGAACCTTCAAATACTTGGATAACCTTGATAAGGCCTTCTTTAGAATTAGAGACACTTATGCCGATACCCTTGTATCTGCCATCAAGATTTTCCATAAGCTTAGCAAATTCTTCCTTTGGATAATAAGCTGTATAAGGATCGCCAAGGTTTGCAAACATACCCTTTAGACTGCCTTCATAGAGCTTGTTCTCATCGTAATCAAAAAGGAAATTTCTATCAAGCAATTCCTTAAGGGAAGCCATCTCGCTTGTCAATTGCTTTGCCTTAATATTTCCCTTGCCGCCTATATCCATATTTGTTCCTAGCATAAATCCTGCAAAGCCAATACCTGCTATGAGGCAAAGACTTAAAATAAATTTACCTATTTTTTTCATATTTTTTCCTTTCTAATAGGACCTTCCTATTTACTAATACTAATATTATATCACAAAAGCCTTAGCTAGCACTAATAAATTGCTAAGAAAAAAGCCAGGGCTGGCCTGGCGCATTATTTTCTATTTCCAATAATCTAGCTTGCTTTCATCTAGGCCTATATTTTTTGCCATAAATACCGGCTCTTGGCCTTTGCTTCTTTGATCTATATAATCATTTAAGGCTTTTATAGATATACCACCCAAAAGCAAAATTGAGGATATATTAATTATTGTCATAATTCCCATAAGTAGGTCTGCAAAGTTCCAAACAAATTTCATTTCCATGCCTGCGCCTACAAAGATTACTAGGCTTGCTATAAGTCTAAAGCAAATCATGACATATTTATTCTGAGTCTTCTTAAATAAATAAGAAAGACATGAATCACAATAGTAAAGATTGCCCAGAAGAGTTGTAAAGGCAAAAAGGGCGAGAGATACTGTTATAAAAATATTGCCATATGAACCAAATACAGTTGCTAGAGAGTTTTGCACTAGAGGTGCGCCAGCAAGTTCTTCTGTAGGAACAATACCTGATACAAGGGACATAAAGGCTGTAGCTGTACAAATTACAAGGGTATCAAGAAATACTGAAATCATCTGCACAAGACCCTGCTTTACAGGATGGCTTACTACAGCACTTGCTGCAGCATTTGGAGCTGATCCCATACCAGCCTCATTTGAATATAAGCCTCTCTTGATTCCCTCTACAAGGGCAGAACCTGCCACTCCACCAAAGATTGCCTTAAAATTAAAAGCATCGTCTAGAATTAATTTAAACATGGCTGGGATATTTGAAAAATTAATCACAATCATGACAAGTGACATTAATACATAAATCGAGCCCATAAAAGGAACTATAAAGGATGTAAACTTTATAATCC
Source organism: Anaerococcus sp. NML200574 (assembly GCF_026131665.1). Taxonomy (NCBI): domain Bacteria; kingdom Bacillati; phylum Bacillota; class Tissierellia; order Tissierellales; family Peptoniphilaceae; genus Anaerococcus; species Anaerococcus sp. NML200574. The sequence goes on from NZ_JAMXSM010000001.1 coordinate 157,823, forward strand.
TCTTGCCACCACCAAGGATACAGTAACCTGCAACTAGGGCTAGGAGCCCTCCTATAATCCAAGGAGTCGTGTTTTTGTCATAAAAGCCATAGACCCTAAAGGAATCTTGGAGGTTAAAGGATGCAAGCATATTAAAGCCCAAGGCATAGGTCATAATCAAAGCTATGGCAAAGATTACTCCAAGCTTTCTAGAACCAAGGCCCTTTTCAATATAATAGGATGGACCACCGTAAGAAGTGCCATCATCAGACCTTCTCTTATATATTTGGGCCAGGGTTGATTCTATAAAGGCTGAGGCACCACCGATTATAGCTATAATCCACATCCAAAATACAGCACCAGGACCTCCCAGGCAGATAGCATTGGCAACGCCAACTATATTTCCTGTACCTACACGAGAAGCGGTAGAAACCATAAGAGCCTGGAAGCTTGAAATATCCCCATCATGCTCAGGTTTTTCTACAATTACCTTAAAGGCATCGCCAAGCAGTCTAAATTGAATAAAGCCACTTCTAAAGGTAAAATAAAGGCCAGTTCCTAGTAAAATTATTATTAGGATTGGATAATACAAATATCCGTTGATTGTCGATATAAGGTTATCTATAAAACTCATAAAATTCCTTTCAAATTCAAACCAATTTACAATTGATCTTTAGGTCGTTCATTCACTAATCTACTATAGTGAAGCAACTCCTTTTTATTTTACTTTTATATGAATAATAAGTCAAGATTACTAATAGATGTGCTTACTACAAATTAGAATAAGTCTGAATAATAGATATTTATAGCAAATAAAATAACAAAATAATTAATATATATGAAAATATTTGAATAATAAAAACAGGATGGCTTATATTATTATAAAGCTATCCTGCCTTTTAAATTTATTTAAAATTTTTAAGAATTTTACAAAGTTGCCCTTATTCTCTTTGCAAATCTTCTTAGGGTGTAGATGAAGCCTATACTTCCTAGTATCGCTCCAATAAGTGTAGCTATTTTGCTGATTTTTACGAGCTTGTCGCCTTTTTCATCTTGGTTTTGGCTTGCTTTTAGGCTGCCATCTGAAAGTTTAAATTCTTCTGCTGGCCCTGATTCATCTCTAATAGCATTTACAAGGAGCCTGTCAGGCCTAGGTGGCAAGAATGGTGAACATGTCAAAAGTGTTATCATATCCATATCTTCTCTTGGGGCAAGCTTATCCCAATCATAGGGTCCTATGACTTCCTTATCGCTTACCACATATCTCATGGTTTGGTTAGCTCTTTCTATATAGATATAATCGCCTTGCTCTAACTCATCTACATACAAAAACATAGTATCACCCCACCAGCCCCTGTGGCCTGCTATGGCGCATCTTGTGCCCTTGCCTCCTACTGGTATGGCTGTGCCTGCTACCTGGGCTACTCCCCTTGAAATATGCTCTTTTGTAGCATCTAAATATAGGGGTAGGTATTTATCTAGTTTTGGAATAGAAAGGTAGGCAAAAGGTGTGTTTGTTTTTGTAAACATATCATAGCCATTTTCATATTCATCTGTTGTAAATGGATCTTGAACACTCATATCAGAGTTCTTGATTATTTCGTTATAGGCTAGGGCCTTTTTGTTTTCTTCATCGATTTTCTCCTGACTCTTTTCTGCCTCTTGTTTTTCGAAAGTTTTTTTGGCAGATGATGCGCTAATATCGTGGTATGACCTAAGTATTAGGGGGCTAGTCAAGAGGGCTAGCCCAACTAAAATAAGGATATATCCCAAAAATGATTTCTTAGTTAGTTTTATTTCTTTCTTCAATTTCTCTAAGCTCCTTACTTAAGTGGTCTGTTTTCTTCTTTTCTCTAAAGAGAGTTAGGGTTAGGAGAAGTATTATAGGTATCATTACTAAAACCATCCTAAAGAAGTCAATCCTAGCCCTAGGTGTATTGGCTATACCATCATCAATAGCTGCTTGATAAGGAATCCTCTCCCCTCTGACTAAAAGCCTGTGGGAGTTGATCATATAAGGTGTACAAGTTAGAAGTGTAGCATAATCATGGCCTTCCACTACTAGAACCGGCTCAAAATTAGATGGTTCTACAACTTGGATTTTGTCTACCTTATATGCAATGGTTTCTTTGATATTTGTAATATAAAATACATCTCCATAGGACATCTGATCTAGGTTTCTAAAAAGCTTGGCATTGGGTAAGCCCCTGTGAGCGGTGATGACTGTATGGGTAGACTTACCACCGATTGGAAGGGAAGTCCCCTCCAAGTGGCCTGCACCTTTTTGCAAAACATCTTCAGCAGATCCTGCACGAATAGGTATATCTACGCCTATCTTTGGAATATTGACATGGCCTACCATCTCTTCTACCTCAAGCATCCTTGCATATTCTACCCTAGCTGCCTTTTCTATGTCAGTATAAGGGTCTGCAAGCCTAGATGGGTCTAGGGTCCTGTTATAGGCTTCTGCAAGAGCCATCCTCTTATCCAGATTTTCTGGTGGGAGGGCCTTGGCTGCCTTAACGAAGGTTATAACCTCATCTTCCTTTTGAATTTTATAATATTTTTGACTTATCAAAGGATAGGAGAAAATCAAAAGACCTAAAAGAAAGATGCCTACAAACATTAGCCTGTTAGGCTTTTTCTTTTTTGGATTAGTCATAGTCATCTCCATCATCTGCCGCTAGATTATCAAAGAGGTCTCCCTGACTTTTTGCCTTTGGTTTTACAATTGTAAAGCCTTTCTTAGATATCTCTGCAATCTTCTTAAAGTACTTCTTATTATCCCTTCTTAGCTTAAAGATTAGGATTATAAGGATAAGGATAAGGATAAGTGAAGCAAAGAATAGGATTCTAAATATCCAGTTATTTCTGCTTTCTCTGATTAATTCCTCATCAACTGCTGGTACATAAGGCACCCTGTGGCCCCTTACAATAAGCCTGTGAGTGTTAATCATTATCGGCGTACATGTTAAAAGTGTCGCATAATCATGGCCTGGACTTATAAGAAGGTCATCAAAGTTTGATGGCTCTATGACCTTAATTTGGTCTACCTGGTAGGCAATGATTCCCTCGATATTTTCTATATAGAATTTATCTCCTATCTCAAGCTGGTTAAGATGGGTAAAGAGGGTCGCTTCTGGAAGGCCTGAGTGGGCTGTGAGGACTGTGTGGGTGGAATTACCACCGATTGGAAGGGAAGTACCTTCCAAATGGCCCACGCCCTTTTGGAGGATATCCTCGCTAGTACCTGCATAGATAGGGAGTTTTTGGTTAATCTTTGGTATATCGACAGTACCAATCATCTCCTCTACTTCTAGCATCCTAGCATATTCCTTACGGCCTTCTTCTTGTTTCTTACGGCTATAAGGATCTGATGCAATCTTTCCTGACAAGGACTCGTTGAAGGCCTTGGCAAGGTTGATACGCCTGTCTATTTCCTTAGTATCAAGCTTTTTGGCACCTTCAGAGAAGCTTGTAACCTGCTCATTAGATTCTATACGATAATAGAGCCTAGAAATAAGCGGATACATCATAACCATAAAGCCTAATAAGAAGATAAGCCTAAATATCCATTTACCTTTCTTGGATTTTTTCTTATTTACTTTTTTTGCTTTTTTGTCTTTTTTCGCCATTGTTTTTCCATTCATAAAAGAGGGGCGTAAGCCATCTGACTTAGAGCCCCTCTAATAGATTATAAAGAAGATTACTCTTAAGTAAATCTACTATGCTATTCTAGGTTTTTCTGCTGACCTGACTAATTTTACACCAGTTATTAAGAGTATTAGGCCAATAACAGCCATAATCAAAATTCTAATATCACCAGTCTTGACAATAGGTCCTCTTATAATCTTAGTCACACCTGTAGGTGTGTAATCTGTTGTAACTGTGTTTTGTCTTGTGATTTTTGTGGTTGGTTTTTCAGTTGTGATTGTAACATTTGGGTAGTTCTTTATGAAAATTGCCGCTTGTGAATCACTTCCAGCCTTAATTGTAAATTTGATAGGTGCACTTTCTGGATTAAATCCTGTAGGAGCTTTTACCTCTCTTAGGGCATAGTCTCCATATTCAAGGTCACTTACAGAAAATTCTCCCTTATCATTTGAAGTTACCTGATAATTTTTGCCATCTCTTTGAACTGTCACATATTCTCCATTTACAATCTTTTGTACTTGGAAAACAGCTCCGCCAAGTCTTTTGGCCTTGTCGGTATTATCAGTTTTGACAAATTTATAGCCACCTTTTGTAACTACGACATCTGAATGTATCTTAGCATTAGGTACAGTTAAATAAGGTTGATTGTCTTTTTCTTTAGTAATCATCTTACCGTCTTTATAGGTAAATTCGTACTTTTTATCTGTATCAGCCTTATAACCTTCAGGGGCCTTTGTCTCTTTGAAGTAGTAATCACCATTTGGTAAGCCTTCTACAAAGATAGAGCCTTGACCAGCTGTGCTTACTAATTCTAAATCGCCCTTTTCATCATAGGCATATTCACCCTTAGCATTTAATTTGAATTTTACAGGGCTATTATCCTTTTTAAACAATTTAAATTCAGCAGCATTTAAGTATTCACCTGACTTGTCATCTACTTTTTTAAGAAGTGGGTATCTTTTGTTTTTAACCTTCACTTCTCCAGAACCAGGTTTGAAAGTATCAGAAACTTTTCCAATATTATCTTTATTTTCATAGCCTGCTGGAGGAGTTACTTCTTCAAAGAAAAATTCACCTTCTGGTAAGTTTTCTACAGTCAGACTTCCATTATCCCATGTTGTTAAAACACTTTCAAGATTAGAAGTAGGATCATAAGTATAGGATCCTTTTGCTATTTCTTTGACAGCAATAGGAGTTTTTTTATCCCCATCCTTTTTATAAAGTTTAAATTCTGCCTTATTTAATTTCGTATTAGGGTTATCTTGGTCAACCTTGATTAAAGTTATTGAAGTTTCTGGATTTTTAACAGTTTTTTTCATGTTTACTATCATAAGGCCGTCTTCAACAGTATTTGCTGAGACTTCTTCAATTGTTGTTATTAATTTTTGGTCATATTTATCTTTTGATTCGTCTGTTTCCTTTATGAGATAAAAACCAGGTTCAAGATTTTCTAATACAATTTTTTCAAAGGTTCTTTCCTTATCAAACTTGTCTTTGCTTAAAGTTTCGACAAGTTTACCATCATCATAAATTAAAGATTTATTGGATAAGGTTCCTTCGCTTTTTAGCTCTTTTTCAACCTCTACCATAGGTAAGGCATGAAGTCTCTTTGCTACTTCCAAGTGATCTCTTTTTTCATAATCTTTTGGCAATTTAAAATATTTAACTTGCCTAGCATTTGCTTTTATGTCTTCTGTGTCGGATTTTCTATCATCAACATGGCTTATATTTAACTCAACCCTGTACTTTTCAGCACTTTTTGCTGGATTTGGCTTAGCTTCAGTTGATTTAGCAAAACTTTTTATACTAGGAATAAATATACTAAGTACCATAATCAAAGGCAAAACTAGTCCTAGAATTTTATCTTTTACTATCTTTTTCATTCTTCCTCCTAGAATATAATCAGGCCTTTACTTCTTAATTCTTGCTATATATACTTACTTGGCCTTTTTAAGGAAATCTATATAAGAGTTTCTTATATATAATTCATATATAAATTTTTTCTCTTCTAATTACTCTTATTATATCACATTTATTTCAATAATACTATTGAAATCAAGCAATTGTGACTTAATATAAAATTTTCTAAATATATTACAAATTTTGTTAGTAAAATCTTAAAATTTCCTTATAAAAAAAAACTCGAAGGAGTTTTTTTAGTCATTACTTGCCTACATATTTTAAATAGATCTGATAAGGATTCCCTTTATTCTATAATTATTCTAGGCTATTTGAGATTTGTTCTTTTTCTGTTTTATAAGATATTTACCATTTAGATCTTTTTTAATCAGTCTTATCTCTAGAATATTTTTCCAAAAAGTCTCCGATTATTTTCTTATAGCCTTCCCTATCCTTGTAGGCAAAGGAGGCGTGCTTGTAACCATCAACAGTGATTAGTTCTTTTTTGTCATCTGGCTTTGACGCATATAGGTCTTCTGCCATGTATGGCGGGGTTAGGCTGTCTGTTTTTGAGTTTGTAATTAGGGTTGGGATTATGATATTTTTCATGTAAGAAGTCCCGTCCATATCAGCAAACTTATAGCCAAGTTTTAATTTCGAATACCAATCTCCCATTCTCACTAGAAAAGATAAGGGTATGGCCTGGTCTTTTGCAATGTCTTTCATTTGGTCTACTATCATGGTTTGGCCATTTGATACCGGGCTTTCTAGGATTAGGTAGTCGATGTTTGACTCATTTTTTCCTGCTGCAATTACACTAGTAAGGGCTCCCATGGATTCTCCCCATAGAATGACTTTGCCGTCTGGGTATTTTTCTTTTATGTAGGCTATTGCCGCTTTTGCATCACCTGCTTCTAAAACTCCAAAGGTATTATATTCAGCCATATTTTCCCCAGAAAATCTCTGGTCGTAGGCAATCGTATCGTAGCCTAGGTCTAAGAAAGTTTTCATGATCGGGCTTACAGTCTCCTTTGTCCCTCCCATGCCGTGGACTAGGACAGCTACATTCTTATTTCCATCTTTTTTTGCGTAAATGGCTGGGACTTTGTGATCTAAATCATCACTTTCAATCTCAAGTTTTTCCATCCTATAATTTTTAACCAAATCGTCATAATCCTTCTTAAATTCCATAGAATTTTTAAGGGTCTCTTCCCTACTAACTGCATTGGTATAGCCATCAAAGACAGCTTTGCCTGTGAAAATCGAAATGGCGATTATCCCTATAATTAATAAGACGAATAGGCCTAGAAATATATTTCTCAGAATCTTTTTCATAAATCCCTCTCCATGTAACTTTTTTTAATTAGCCTTTATTTTTTCCTATTATCCATATTATATCATATTTTTATCAAATCTATGTAAAATAAAAGAACCCCCGAAGGGATTCATAAATATTTTATCCTAGCATTACATCTAAGATCATCATTACTACAAAGCCTGCCGAAAAACCAAGGGTTCCTATGTTGGTGTGGCCTTCGCCCTCACCTGTTGCTTCTGGGACTAGTTCTTCTACTACTACATACATCATGGCTCCTGCTGCGAAGGCTAGAAGATAAGGTAGGATTGGAACTAGGTAGTGGGATAGGATTATTGTTAAAATTGCTGCGATTGGCTCTACTGCACCTGAAAATATACCCATTCCAAATGCCTTGTGTTTATTTACTCCTACTGCCCTTAGAGGCATTGATATGATGGCTCCTTCTGGGAAGTTTTGGATGGCTATTCCTATGGATAGGACTATGGCTCCTGCCATTGTCATATGGGTATTGCCATAGAGGACTCCTGCAAATGATACTCCTACTGCCATTCCCTCTGGTATGTTATGTATGATTACTGCTAAAACCATCATGGTTGTTTTTCTGAGGCTTTCTGCCTTCATTCCTTCCGGATGGTCGCTATCTATATGCTGGTGAGGGATTACGCTGTCTAAAAATAGGAGGAAGAAGATTCCTACAAGAAATCCTACTGCTGCTGGTATCCAGCTCATTTTACCCATTTTATCTTCTACCATGTCCATAGCTGGCATTATTAATGACCAGATGGATGCTGCTACCATTACACCTGCGGCAAAGCCAGAAAGGCCCTTTTGGACCTTTTCTTTTAGCTCGCCTTTCATGATGTAAACACAGGCAGCCCCTAAGCTTGTTCCTATGAAAGGGATCATTATCCCTAATATTACATCTTTATTCATTTTATTAGTCTATTTTCCAAATATCGTCTGCGTATTCTAGGATTGTTCTATCTGATGAGAAAAATCCAGCGTTTGCGATATTCTTTAGGCACTTTCTTGCCCATTCTTTTCTATTTCTAAATTCTTTGTTTAATTTAGCCTGTGTTTCTTTATAAGATGCGAAATCTTTTAATAGGTAGTATTGGTCAGCTCTACCGCCATTTTGTGGCTTGATTAGCTCGTTATAGATGTCTAGGAAGTAGTAAGAATCTTGGTCTTTGAATTCTCCACTTACTAGGGAATCTACTACATCTTTGATGTCTTCATCCTTGCTATAGTATTCAAAAGCATTGTAAGAATCTGCTATTTCTGCTAATTCTTCTACTGTTGCTCCGAATCTGTAGTTGTTTTCTTCGCCTGCTTCTTCAAAGATTTCTACGTTAGCTCCATCTAGGGTTCCTAGGGTTAGGGCACCGTTTAGCATGAATTTCATGTTACCTGTACCACTTGCTTCCTTACCAGCTGTTGAGATTTGTTCACTTACATCTGCTGCTGGGAAGAGTTTTTCAGCGTAGGTTACTCTGTAGTTTTGTACGAATACAACCTTTAGCTTGTCATTTACATCCTTATCGTTGTTTACTACTCTTGCTACTTCGTTTGCAAGTTTAATCATTCCCTTTGCTCTAAAGTATCCTGGAGCTGCCTTACCACCAAAGATAAAGGTTGTTGGTGTGAAGTCTAGGTCTGGGTTTTTCTTTAGTTTGTGATATAGGTGGATGATGTGAAGGATGTTAAGGTGTTGTCTCTTGTATTCATGGATTCTCTTGATTTGAATATCATAGATTGAATGTGAGTCAATTTTTATTCCTTCATTTTCTAGGATGTATTTAGCTAGTTGGTCTTTCTTTGCTTGTTTGATTGATAAGAATTCATCTAGGACTTCTTCATCATCTAGGAATTTCTCTAGACCCTTTAGCATTGCTAGGTCTTTTTTCCAAGCGTCTGTGCCTAGTTTTTCTGTGATGAAGTTTGTTAGCTCTCTATTAGCGTATACTAACCATCTTCTTGGTGTGATTCCGTTTGTCTTGTTGTTGAATTTCTCTGGGCTTTCCTTATACCATTCTTTGAAGGTATCATCTTTTAAGATTTGTGAGTGGATTTCAGCTACACCATTTACAGAAAATCCTACATAGATTGCAAGGTTTGCCATGTGTACTAGATCGCCTGTTAAGATTCTGTATGGATCTATTGCCTTGTCGCTGAAGCCTCTATCTTTGAATTCTTTTACAAGTTTCTTATCGATTTGTTCTACGATTTCTAGACATCTTGGGCTTACTTCTTCCATTAGGTCAAATGACCATTTTTCTAGGGCTTCTTGAAGGACTGTGTGGTTTGTAAAGGCAAATACCTTGTTTGCTATTGCTAGTGCCTCTTCAAAGTAGATACCATTTTCATCTACTAATACCCTTACTAACTCTGGAATTGCCATGATTGGGTGGGTATCGTTTAGTTGGATTACGTGATATCTTGCGAAGTTTTCGAATTTGAGGTCTTCTGGGAAGTCTCTCTTGTATTTTTCTACCATATCTTGGATTGATGCTGAACAGAAGAAGTATTGTTGTTTTAATCTTAATAGCTTTCCTGCTCTTTGCATATCATTTGGATATAGGACTCTTGTGATATCTTCTGCCCTGTTTTTCTCAGCTACTGCATCGTCATATTCGAAGTTGTTGAATTTAGCAAAGTCAAATTCTCTAAATGGTTCTGATTGCCACAATCTAAGTGTGTTTACTACACCATTTTCAAAACCAACTACTGGCATATCATATGGTACTGCCTTTACTTGTTGGTCTCTAAATTTAACTATTTTCGCATCAGAATCTACTCTTATTGACCAGCCGTCACCATCTTTTATCCAGCTATCGCCGTATTCTACTTGGAAGCCATTTTCGATTGCTTGTTTAAAGATACCTTCACGATATCTAACACCGTATCCATATAGGCTTAGTTTTTGGCTGGCAGCTGAATCCATGAAGCATGCTGCTAGTCTTCCTAGACCACCATTACCAAGGGCTGCATCATCTTCATAGTCTTCTATTTCTTCAAAGTCTATGCCCATTTCATTTAAAAGTTCTTTTACTTCATCATAGATTCCTAGGTTGATAAGGTTATTTCCTAGAGATCTACCAATTAAGAATTCTGCTGATAGATAGTAAGCTTTTCTTTCTTTTCTAACTTTTTGCTTACTTCTTCTCCAATCTTGGTTGATTAGTCCCATGATTGTATCGCAAAGGGCATCATATCTGTCCTTATCTGATGTATCTTCAAAGCTTTTTAAAGTAATTCTTTGAAGATTTTCCATGTACTGATCAGCAAATTTTTCCTTAACTAACTTATTCATTAAATCCTCCCGTAAGTTTTTGCCATCTTTTCATATTTTTCAGCGATTTTCTTATCGAAGTCGCTTTCTACCGCTCTCCAATCCCAGTTTCCACCTACGATACCCGGACAGTTTATCCTTGCCTCATTGCCAAGGCCGAATAGGTCTTGGATTTCAAACATACATACGTCTGATACTGATGCCATAAGATTTCTTGCTATTGTCTCTCTTATGTTCTCATCTTTTTCATCTTCACCGATTCCAAAATATGTCCTTATAAGTTCTAATAAATGTTCGTCAGCATTATCTAAGAATCCTTGAAGAGTGTCAGAGTCGTGGGTTGATGCGTATACCATTGAGTTTCTCTCGTAATTGTGTGGTAAATATTCGCTATCAAAATTATCACCGAAGGCAAATTGTATTACCTTCATGCCTGGGAAGGCATAGTGGTTTATCAAATCTTCTACTTCTTTTGTTATAAAGCCTAAGTCTTCTGCTATATATTTTGCATCTGGATAGGCTTCTTTGATTGCATCGAAGAAGTCATAAGGTAATCCCTTTTCCCATTTTCCGTATCTTGCTGTATCGTCTGTTGCTGGTATGGCATAGTAAGCTTCAAATCCTCTAAAGTGATCTAGTCTTAGTATATCATAAAGTTTGAGGCAGGCTCCAATCCTTCTTTTCCAAAAATCGAATCCTTCAACATCCCTCATGTATTCCCAGCGGTAGATAGGGTTGCCCCAGAGTTGTCCATCTTCTGAATAATCATCTGGAGGCGCTCCACCAACTACTATAGGTCGTTTTGTTTCTTTATCAAGTTTAAGTATTTCATAATTAACCCAAGCATCTGCAGAATCATAGGCTACATAAATTGGAAGATCGCCTATTATCTCGATTTCATGCCTATTTGCAAATTCTTTTAATTTATTCCATTGTTTAAAAAATTCGTATTGTAAATAGACATAGAAATCTATTAATTCTTTATTTTCTTTTTTAAATTCATCTAGGGCAGATTTTTTTCTATTTCTAAGATCTTCATCCCAAAATTCCCAAGACTTATCAAGGTTATCTTTCTTAATAGCCATGAATAGGGCGTAATCTTCTAGCCAATTAGCTTCCGCTTTTCTAAATTCTTTGATTTCCTTGGCGTATTTTTCTTTTGCATTTTCAAAAGCTATTTCTAAGACCCTATATCTTACATTGTAGAGTTTAGCATAGTCTATTTCTCTTTCGTTCCCACCAAAATCTATATTTTCTAGGTCTTCTTTTTCTAAAAGTCCATCTTCTATTAACATATCTAAGTCTATGAAGTATGGATTGCCTGCAAAGGATGAGAATGATTGGTAAGGGCTATCTCCGTAGGAGGTTTGGCCTAGAGGTAGGATTTGCCAGTATTTGGCTCCACAATCATTTAGATAATCTACAAAGTCATAGGCTGCCTTTCCAAAGGTGCCGATACCATAATTTGATGGCAGTGAAAATATTGGCATGATTATGCCATATGATCTGTCTAATCTTTTTTGTTGTTTATTCATAAATATTCCTTTCAAAATATATTAGGCCTGTATAGGTCCTTAGACTCTTATCAAAATCTTCTAGGTAGAAGGAATGTCTTCTGCCCCAGCTTGATACGACTAGTTCATGCTTATCATTTTTCTTATTCATCTCTGTTATAACTAGGCCGTGGTGGCTCATTATATCTATGTCCCTGCTTAGCCAATTTATAAAGATAACAGGAGAGTCTTTAGCCAAGGCTTCTTCTATGAAAGCAATCTTTTTTTCTAAAGATACCTTCTTAAGGAGGTTTTCCTCAAGAATCCTGTAGGATAAACCTAGGTTCATCTGATGATTTAAAATTCTTATCCTCCTAAGAAGAGAACTGGCTGTGGGAACCCCATTTGCTTTGGGTCTTAGCCTTCTATAAAATTTATATTGCATATCATTGTAGGTTTTAAAATCTACAAGTCCCCTTTCAAACATGTAAAAATATACATTGGTAAAGGCTGTCACCACACAGGCCCTATCCCTAAAAAACTTGGATAAACCAAGTTCTTTAAGCCATTCCTGATGGCCACCATAGTAGGTCGCACCTTCCTTTAGGACGGGGACAAAATAATTACTCTCTTTAATCTTCATCTCCGATATCAATCTCCTCTATAGTATAACTTTTATCTTCCTTCTCTTTAATCTTGGCATCATCAAAGTTCTTTTCCTTAAGCTTGTTATTAATCTTTTCTAGATAGAGGGTGTAAAATACTGATACAACTGGTATTGATATTAGCATACCCCAAATTCCAAACAAGGATCCACCTATAGTTACAGATGCCATTACCCAAACAGCAGGAAGGCCTATTGCATCGCCTGCTATATAAGGGAAGATTAGGTTTTCTTGGATCTGTTGAATGATAACATTATAGGCCAAAAATATAAGGGCCTTAAATGGTGATTCAACAAAAATCAATATTGCTGAAAATCCAGTACCAAAGATTGGACCAAAAATTGGTATAAGGTCTGATATACCGACCACTATCGAAATAATTGGCGCATTTGGTATCTTAAATATCTTCATACCTATAAAGGTGAGGACAGATAGGCAAAGTACTGATATCATCCTTGAAAATACATAATCCTTAAAGGTGTTGTAGGAAAGTGATAAGACCTTGTTGATATAGTCAGCCCTTTCCTCGCTAAGCAAAGCATAGATAAGTCTTGTGCCATTTCTCTTAAGCATTTTCTTATAAATTAGCACAAAGATAGAGAAAACTATCATTGTAAAAATTCCAATAACTCCACTGGATACTGAGTTTAAAAATCCTGTAGCCTTTGAGAAAAGGTCAACATCATTTCCATCTATAAATGAAAAGATAGCATTTCTAACATTGTACCAACCCACACCGCTAAAGGCATTCATGAATTTATTAGCGTAAGGCTCTGTCAATTCATGTTTTTTTAGAAAATGATAGGTTGAATTTACAAAATCCGGCCACCTTATAGAAAAGGTATAGACAATCTTAACCATAGATGGGATCAAGATATTTATGAGTATTACTAGAAAAGCTATGAGCAAGACCCATGATATGAGGATTGATGAAATTGATATAAGCTTTCCATGCTTAGAATTCTTATCAAGGGAATGTAGCTTCCTCTCAAAAAAGTTGGTTGGAATGCTCATCATAAAGGCCAGGGCACCGCCAATAATAAAGGGCGATAAGACCGCATAGAGAGTAGAAAAAGCCTTAGACACTTCTCCTATATAAAATAATCCAAAATACAATAAAATTCCTATAACAACTACCTTGAGTAGGTTCCTAGATTGCTTGTCTAATTCTTTCATTCTTACTTCCTTTTTTTTATAATTCATATTCATTTTACCATTAATTGTGATAATAGTTAAGAAAATGTTATAATAAAATAAAGGAGTAATTATGAAAAGGTGTTTTATAATAGCTGGCGGAGATTTTGACGGCTTTTTTGATGAAATTTGTGAAAATGATTTGGTGATTACAGCTGATAAAGGCTTTCGTTATGCGGAGATGGAGAAAATAAAAATTGACTATGCAATAGGAGATTTTGATTCGACAGATAGGCCTGATTTTAAAAATATAATAGCCCTAAATCCTATAAAAGACTTCACTGACACAGTTGCAGCTATTAGGCTTGCTATAGAAAAGGGATATAAGGAAATCATAATCTATGGTGGCCTAGGAGGACGTGAATCTCACACGATTTCAAATATAAAAACCCTCCTCCATTTTAAGAAAAAGGGTGTAAATATTTCTCTAAAGGCAAGGGGCAAGGAAATTTTTATCATAGATTCTGACTTTTCTTATGAATTCAATGTTAAAGATTTTTATGTATCAATTTTTGCCCTAGATGAAGAGTCCATCCTTTCGATAGACGGTCTTGCCTATGAGCTTGACTCTTATAAAATGAGTCTTGATGATAGCCTGGGAGTTTCTAATCAGACTAAGGGATGCGATTTTAAAATCAGCCTGGATGCGGGCTATTTGCTAATAATTTTTGAAGATTTTTCTATATAAAAAGCTAGCAGGCCTAGGCCGCTAGCTTTTTTCTATATATCTTTTAAATTTTCTGCTCTTATTTCTTCGTAAGTTTTTTTCCTTAAATTTTCTATTTCTTCTTCACTGATATTTTTATTTTTAAGTTTCTTTTTGGTATTATCTGTCACAAGTGTGTAGATCACAGTTGCAAGCGGTATAAAGGCAACCATACCAAATACTCCGAAGAGTCCCCCGCCTATTACTACTGAAACAAAGATCCAAATAGCAGGTAGGCCTTGGTGCTTGCCTATTACAAGTGGATAAAATATCTGTTGTTGGACTTGTTGTAATATTAGGATAAATATCAAAAATATAAGAGCCTTGGCTGGCGAATAGATAAATATCAAAATCATACCGATGGCTGTTGCTGAAAATGCTCCAATGTATGGAATAATATCAAAAGCTCCCATAAGAATTGAAATCATGCCAGCTGATGGCAACCTTAGGATGAGCATTCCTATAAAGCAAGCCACACCTAGGGCAATGCATGATAAGATTTTAGTTTCAAGAAACCTTGAAAATGATGCATAGGATAGTTTTGATACATAGATTATATTTTTGGCTACATCTATTGGAAGATGGGCAAAGATAAATCCTGTTATCCCATCTGCAAGTCCATTTCTATTTAGGCTGACATATATTGAAAAAATAAAGCCGATACCAAGGGCTAGGATTCCTTGTGATACTGTATTTATAATTGATCCAGTCTTATTTAGTATATTTGATTCTGAATTTAAGAAATCTTGCAAGAAACCTGTCACAGTCCTACTTATCCCATCTAAATCTAGACTTTGAATCTTAGTTTCTAAAATATGGCTGGCCTTTTCTAAAAACTTGTAATCATCCAAAAAATCTACAAGCGAATCAAAAAATACGGGTATATTTTCGCTAAGCTTGGTAATTGCCCTGGAAAGCTCTGGTATTAAAACTGTTAGGACTATTGTCACCATTGCAAAAAATATTATCCATGAAATTGCCAAAGATAGGGTGAGGCTTAGGTTTTTATTTTTCTTAAAAACATCAAATCTTGATAAAAGGTCATTGTGAAAAAAATTGACCGGAAGATTTATTATAAAGGCTATAACCAATCCGTAAACTAGAGGCCTAAAAACCTGATAAGCCCTTGATAAAAATTCTCCAATCTTATCTATATAAAAAAATCCAAAATATATAGCTATCAGACAAAATCCTACAAATATGTAACGTCTTGTCTTGCTATCGAGTAAATCTCTCATATTCTATCTCCATACTAAGAGGCCCGCTTAGCAGGCCTTATTTTTAGTAATTATTTTGCTTTTTGTCAGCGTCAGAATTTGCTTGTTGTTTTTCTTGGTATTCTTTTCTTGTTAGAACATCCACAACATCCACATTTATTGTCACTACTTCAAGACCAGTCATCTCTCTAACATTAGAACTTACTACTCTTTGAATGTTGTTAAAGATTTCCCTAGCATTTTTGCCATATTCGATTATTACATCTAGGTTAATCTTTACTTCTCTTTCTCCAACTTCTACATTAACACCTGCAGTTCTCCTATCGCTGGAGCCAAAAAATGATCCTATAGAATCAGCAATATTACCCTTCATTTCAAGGATACCATCCACTTGATTAATGGCAATTCTAGCAATCTTAGCAACTACCTTATCTTCTATGATAAGCTTGCTTTCTTCATATTCCAATTCTCTACCATCATTTAGGTCTTTTTTTATTTCTTTATTTAGATTATCTGTCATGTCTACTCCTTAATTTACAATTTTCCTAATTATTTGAAGCACTCTTACATCTTTATCAAAATAAGCTCCGATCAAATAGCCTATTACCATCACTAACCAGATTCCCAAGGTCTTGAAAAAACCAAAGTTAAATAGGCAAATAAGGGTGATGAGGCTAAGGATTGTAGAGTTTATTTTCCCTTTGTTTAATCGATAGAAAGCAAGAAGAAATTTTTTATTGTTTTCTCTATTATCAAGCTTTCTCATCTCTACATCATATATAGTATGATTTGTATCCTTGTTAATTTCTTCCATATTCTCTCTTCTCTTTTTGCTTTTCCTTCTTTTCAATCTTTAGGTCGATTTTTATATCATCAATTCCTGTAAGATTGTTTAAGCCCTTTTTTATCTCTTCTCTTACTCTTTCGGCAAGCTTGTCGATTGCTTGATCTGAATAGTCATCTGCTAAGATTTTTGCCTCAAGCTTGTTATTGTCAATAATTTTAGCCCTTGCCTTTATGGTTTCAAGTCCTAAAAACTTATTAACTGAGGATTTTATCGAAGATTCTAGAGATCTTTGGGCTATAAGCACACTTCCCTTTTCATCTTCAATCAAGACGTCAAATCCCTTGTTGGAATTTTGTCTAAGTACAATAAGCAAAACTATTGCAAAACCTATGAGTAAGATGCCTACAGCCATGAAAAAGAATTGAACAAAGGCTTCATTAGATACTAGTCTATAAAGATATTCATTGTAGACAAAGGCTTCAAAAACAGCCTGGCCATCAATTCCAAAGGCCAAAAATAAGGCTCCTAAGAGGATTAAAACTATTAACATCAAAGAATAGAGAAATTTCATTAATTTTCCCATATTTTTCTCCTTAGGGTATAAATACCCTTGTTTTTTTCCTTTTAATCATCTTCTTCTAATTCTAAATTAAGGTCTAGCCATACTTCATCAAGGTCATCTCTTTTTTCCTCAAGATCTTTGATTTCTTTAAAAACTTGGGCGACCCTATCTTGATCGTTATAAAAGCCCTCAGCAAGGCTTTCTTTTGTGAGGTCTTTGATAAGGAGGTCGGTTTCCTTCATTTCCCTTTCTATGTCTCTTATCTTGTTCTTTTTGGCCTTAATTTCGCTTTTCTTTAGCTTTTCCTTTTTTCTTTCCTTTTTGATTTGGGTCTTGCTTACCACTTGCCTTTCTTCATCTGTCAGGCTTGCTTCCCTGAGCTTTTCCCTATAATAATCGTAGTTGCCTAGGTAAAGATTAATCTGGTCATTTTTCATATCTAGGATTTTGCTTGCGATTTTATTTAAGAAATACCTGTCGTGGGAAATTATCAAAAGAGTCCCCTCAAAATCTAGGATGGCATCTTCTAGAATTTCCTTTGAGTCAATATCCAGATGGTTGGTTGGCTCATCCATGAGGATGAAGTTACAATCTGATATCATTAGCTTAAGGAGAGATATCCTAGCCCTTTCCCCACCGGATAGTTCGCTAATCTCTCTGAAGACATCATCATCGTAGAACATAAATTTGGCAAGGTAGGACCTTATTTCAAAGTTTGTAAGCCTTGGGTAAGCCTCTCTTATCTCATCAAAGATGGTATTTTCTAAGTTTAGAGATTTTTGCTCTTGGTCAAAGTAGCCTATGTTTACAGATTGGCCAAGCTTGACTGTGCCTTGATCTGGCATCTCTTCCTTGAGGATTATTTTAAAAAGCGTGGTCTTACCTACACCATTATCTCCGATTATGGCTGCCCTTTCATTTCTATAAATATCAAAGGAAATATTTTTGAAAATCTCCCTATAGTCAAAGGATTTGGCTAATTTATCTACCTTTAGGACATCCATGCCTGATTGTATTCTTGGGCTAAATTTAAGGCTCATGGTGTCCTGTAGTTCGATTGGCTTTTCCATTTTTTCCATCTTATCTAGGAGTTTTTGCCTAGACCTTGATTGGGATATACCTCTTTTTCTCTTAGAGCCTCCCAGGTTTTTGAGCCTGTCGATGATTTCTTCTTGGCGTTCGATTTCTTTTTGCTGGCTCTTGTATTGGTGGAGGTAGACGTCCCTGTCTTTTTTCCTCTGGGTCATGAAGCTGGTGTAGTTGCCATTATAGGATGTAAGCCTTCCATATTCTAGGACCATCATCTTATTTACTGTGGCATCTAAAAAATACCTATCGTGGGATATTATTATGACTGTGCCCTGGTAGTTTTTGATGAAAGTTTCTAGGAAGTTTATTGCCTTTATATCTAGGTGGTTGGTTGGCTCATCTAAAAGGAGAAGGTCTGGCTTTTCTAATAAAAGACCTGCTAGCTCTACCCTTGCCTTTTGTCCACCTGATAAAACAGATATTTCCTTATCGAAGTCCTCCCTATCAAAGCCCATGGCTGTTAGGGTTCCTTCTAGCTCACTTTTGATGGCATAGCCATTTTTCTGGTGAAAAAGGTCAGATTTTTTTGTGTACTCATCCATTATCTGGGCAAGTTTTTCATCATCCTTTTCCTGGCTCATCTTTTTTTCAAGCTCTCTTATCTCTTCTTCAAGCCTTATCATATCATCAAAGATGGCTAGACAATATTCATAGATTGTCATATGGCTATCTATGCTTAAAATCTGCTCCAGATAGCCTACTTTCACTTCTTGGGGGATAAAGATTTTCCCCTCATCTGCTCTTAAGTTTCCTGTTAATATATTAAAAAGGGTAGACTTGCCAGCCCCGTTGATTCCAACTAGTCCTGCCTTGTCCCCCTTTTCTAAATTAAAACTTAGGCCAGAAAATATTTCCTTACCGGGATATTCTTTGGCCAAGTTTGATACGCTTATTACATTCATCTAAAATATAAAATCCTCTGGTGAATTCATAAAATATGTTAGGGTAAATAGAGATTCATCTAGGTGAACTGATTCTATTACCACTCCATTTTTTACCTTTAGGTCTACTGGTGAGAAGTTCCAAATACCTTTGATTCCGCCTTCGCAAAGTATATCCGCTATTTCTTGGGCTACTGTTTTTGGTGTTGCTATTATACCTATATCTACCTTGTTATTTTTTAGGAAGTCTCCTAGGTCATCGATTTTTTGCACCTTTAATTCTTCGTGTGTGAATTCTTCCTTATCAAAGACTGCTTCAAATTCATAGCCTAGATCTCTAAAGGACTTGTATTGGTAGAGGGCATGTCCTATATTACCATAACCTATTAGGACTATCTTATAACTTTTATCTACTCCAATTATCTTTGATAATTCACCAATTAATTCCTTTACATTATAGCCATAGCCTTGTTGGCCGAAGCAACCGAAGTGGTTTAAATCTTGTCTAATTTGGCTGGCTGTAAGGCCTGTTATCTCGGATAATTCTTTAGAAGATACTCTGATTATTCCTTTTTCGTTGATGCTTTCCAAATACCTGTAGTATTTTGGAAGTCTCTTGATTACTGACAATGATATGTTTTGCTTGCTCATAAATTATCCTCCGCTTCCTTGTTCTTAGCCTCTTCTAAAAGATGAGTATTTAATATTTCCCTATCTTCATCTGTAAGCTTATCTGAATTCTTCTGACTATCGATCTCAGCTATTATTGCATTTAGCTTATCATCTCTTCTCTGCCTAAGCTCTTCCTCGCTAGCTTCTTTTATTTCTTCCTTAGGCTCTTGGTCCTTTTGTCTATGTAGGAGAGCGTTTATCATGTGGAAAAAGTAAACCACTATCAAGCATGAATAAAATATCAGCTGATTATTAGCTATGAAAAACTCGTTGTTTACGGCTAGGTTTGTGGGCAAGACCCTGACAAATCTTGCCAAGGCTGACAAACCGTGGATTGATAATAGACCAAAGGCTAGGCTTGTGACTATGGCTGTAAGTATTGAATATCCTCTAGCATTTTTATCTAGGAGGACTGAAAAACTAAAAACTAGCATCAATATCCAGCTTAGGATAAAGGCGATATACCAGCTTAAGTTAAAAAACCATGAATCCACAAACCTTTGAGAGATAGTTAGAAGAAATAAGATGACTACCAAGAAGACTAGGTCTATGCTAAGTCTTCTTTCAAACTTATTTACCATCTATATCCTCCTATTTTTTTGATTTATATCTCTTTGTTGCGTCTAATATTTTCTTTCTTATCCTTAGATTGTGTGGTGTAACCTCGATTAGTTCATCTTCTTCTACAAATTCCATCATTTCTTCTACACTCATCTTTTTAGCTGGTGTAAGGACGATGGCATCGTCATTTCCGCTTGCCCTGGTGTTGGTCATCTTTTTCTTTCTGCAGATGTTTACATCTATATCTAGACCCTTGGCATTTGATCCTACTATTAGGCCTTCATAGATTTCTTCACCTGGTTCGATGAATAATTGACCCCTAGATTGGGCTGCATTTAGACCGTAGGCTGTAGCTATTCCCTTTTCTGTGGCTATTAGGGATCCTAGCTGTCTCTTATCAAGGTCGCCCTTGTATCTATCATAACCTTCAAATTCGGTATTTAAGATGCCTGTTCCCTTGGTGTCGGTCATAAATTCTGTCCTGTAACCTATAAGGCCTCTGGCTGGTATTCTAAATACAAGTCTGGTGTAGCCTGATGATGATGGGTGCATATCAATCATTTCACCCTTCCTACGGCCAAGCTTATCTATAATTGATCCTGTGTATACCTCATCTACATCTACTGTTGCAATTTCAATTGGCTCTAGCTTTTTGCCATTTTCATCGCTCTTAAACATTACTTCAGGTTTTGATACTTGGAATTCATAGCCTTCACGTCTTAGGTTTTCAATAAGTACTGATAAGTGAAGCTCACCCCTACCTGATACCTTAAAGGCTTCTGTTGTATCTGTTGGCTCTACTCTTAGGGAAACATCTGTTTCTGCTTCCTTAAGCAACCTATCCCTAAGGTGTCTTGAAGTAACATATTTACCATCACGACCTGCAAATGGTGAGTCATTTACCGAAAAGGTCATAGCTAGGGTTGGTTCTGATATTTTGGTAAATTCAATTGGTTCATGGTCTCCTTCTGTACCGATTGTATCACCTACAT
Source organism: Anaerococcus sp. NML200574 (assembly GCF_026131665.1). Classification (NCBI taxonomy): domain Bacteria; kingdom Bacillati; phylum Bacillota; class Tissierellia; order Tissierellales; family Peptoniphilaceae; genus Anaerococcus; species Anaerococcus sp. NML200574. The sequence goes on from NZ_JAMXSM010000001.1 coordinate 178,784, forward strand.
TTATATCTTCCATACCTGATAGGGCTACTATTGAACCAAATTTCGCTTCTTCTACTTCTACCCTGCTTAAGCCGTCAAATTCATAAATTGTGACTACCTTGGCCTTTACAAGCCTGTCTGGCTCATTGTAATTTGTGATTACCGCTTGAGCATTTTTCTTAATTATTCCGCATTCAACCTTGCCTATAGCTATGGTTCCTAGGTATTCATTATAATCTGTTGTTGAAACTAAGACCTTAAAACCTGTATCTTCTTCCGCTTCAAAAGCTGGTGTGTATTCTATAATTGTATCTAGAAGGTCTGTCATATCTTCCTTGACTACGCCCTTTTCAAGTGATGCCCAGCCATTTTTGGCTGATGCATAAACAATAGGACTTTCAAGGTAGGATTCATCTGCATCTAAAGATATGAATAGATCTAGGATTTCATCTTCTACCTCATCAATTCTTTCATCTGGCCTATCAACCTTGTTTATACAAATGATGGCAGGTAGACCTAATTCTATAGCCTTTTTAAGTACAAACTTAGTTTGTGGCATTGGGCCTTCGTGGCTATCTACTACAAGTACAACAGATTCAGCCATGTTTAAAACCCTCTCAACCTCTCCACCAAAGTCGGCGTGGCCTGGTGTATCTATAATATTTATTTTCATATCCTTATAGGATACTGCTGTATTTTTGGCAAGAATTGTAATACCACGTTCTTTTTCGATTGTATCAGAGTCCATGACTCTCTCTTTTACTTCTTCATTATCTCTGAATAAACCTGATGTTTTTAAAAGACCATCTACTAGGGTTGTCTTACCGTGGTCTACGTGGGCAATAATTGCTACATTTCTAACATCTTCTCTTAACATATTTCCTTCTTTCTTACTAACAAATTCTATCAATATATTATACCTAACGTTAATTAATTATCAATAATTATCAACAAAAAAAGTGCTTTTAATTTATTATATCAAAGCACTTCATATGTATATTAGACAAGCTATTGCATTTTCACAAACTACTATCCTGTCCGACAAAGATTCAACAAGTCTGATTCCCCTGCCATTTTCTGCAAATAAATCGACAGTCTGTTTCCTACAAATTCCACTACCCTCGTCTTTTACCTTTATATATGAATAGGTATCTGTAAGTTTGACACATATTTCTATAAGTTTAAGCCTATCTTTCATATTGCCATGCTTATAAGAATTGCTCGTCAATTCATCTAATATCAGCCTAAGTTTGAAGATATAATCCTGATCATAGTCCCTATCTTCTAACAAAGCTAAAAGCTTATCTCTAAATTTTTTTATATCTTTAAGGTCAGAATTTATGACCGTCCTAATTATCTCCATAGCCTCTCCTAACTACTTCATACCCGATTTTTGTTTTTAATATCATATTTTTAAAATTTACAGAAAAAATAACAAATTTTAATTAGAATTGAAATTTTCTGTTACATTATAGAATTTACGGGTATAATGTAATTACAAGAAAAAATGAAAGGAGACATTCAATGAAATACGTTTGTACAGCATGCGGATATATTTACGATCCAGCAGAAGGTGATGTTGATAACGGAATTGAAGCAGGTACAGAATTTGATCAACTTCCAGAAGATTGGGTTTGCCCAGTATGTGGAGTTGGCAAAGACATGTTCGAAGCTCAAGAATAATAATATTAAAATAGAGGCCACAGGGCCTCTTTTTTTAGTAAGAATCTATATCATTTTTTTCTTTATTTCTAATTACTATCCCAATTGATATAAGTATGCTTATAACTAAAATTACAGCTACTATTACTACAGGCTTTTTAAGAAAACCTAGATAATCTATTTCTTCTTCCTCTGCTGGTGCTAGGGCATAAATCTTACTTATATCATCATTATGGTTGGCCTTTACCTCTTTGGTGAGTCTTTTCTTAGGCTCTTCACCTTCTTTTTCTGGCAATTTAGCATTAGCTTTATTATCTTCACTTACATCTATACTTATTGACTTAATCTTATTTGCCGCTTCATTTTCAAGCTGTCTTTTCTGGCTAGGTGTCTTGGCCTCTTGTATCTTTTGGCTATAGTCCTTTATCACTTTCTCAGTCTTTTTATTGACCTGATTTGAAACAGTGCTTGTATTTGAATTATTAGCCTTGATTGTAACTTTGACTTCTTCTAATGCCTTGGCAAGATTTGAATTCTTATCTAGCTTTTCAACCAAATCATCTACAGCTTTTTGGACCTTTTCGTAGTCAGCATTTTCTTTTTTACTAGCATCACTTGCAGACACCGCCTCTTTTTCTTTCTTTGGATTTGCATCTTTTGGGCTTTGCCCCTCTTTAGTTTCACTTTCAGGACTATTTGCTTCACCCTGCTTTTTAACTTCTTCTTTGACGGGCTCTTTTAAGGGTTGAACCTTTTCTTCTTCGAGGGTTTTAGTATCTTCTTTTATTTTTATCTTATCAGCTGGCTTTTGAACTTCTGCTTCCTTTACTGGCTGTGTTTCTTCCTTAGACTCAGCATCCTGGGCGTAGGATTTGCCTACAAAAGATAGGCTTAAGGTAGCAATTAAGAATATTTGTAAGATTTTTTTCATAGCCTTAAGCCTCCTTTCTAAATCAGTCGCTATCTAGCTGATCATCTGATGAATACCAGCCTTTTCCAATAATTGATGAAGTATTTAATATAGTTATAAAGCAATATGGGTCAACCTTTTTGATAAAGGACCTAAATCTTGCCTGTTCAAATTTGCTTGTCACACACAAGAATACAGAAATATCACTTCCTGCATATAGGCCCTTGGCACTTATCACAGTTGCCGACCTATTTAAGTCTACTTTTATAAACTTGCCAAGCTCTTCTGTCTTTGAGCTTATGATTATAAATAATTTGGCCTCATTCATTGACCCTATCATTACATCTACGCAAATCCCCTTCATGAGCAAGCCTAGGATTGAAAATAATCCAATCTCAACTCCGAATATCTTGATGGCTGCTATGGTGAAAAGCGAATCTACCACTAGAAGGGCTTTTCCTACCTGAAGAGAGGAGTATTTTTTAATTATCATCGCTATTATATCAGTACCCCCACTTGATGCAGCTAGATTAAATAAAATAGCTGATCCAACTGATGACATGAGGAGGGTAAAGATTAATTCTAGCATCTTATTGCCAGTTAGGGATTGATGAATGGGAACAATTCTTGCTAAAAGCAAGGCTGTTAGGGAATTAAGTATGGCCACATAACCTGTTCTTATGGTAAATTTCTTGCCAATCACAAAAAATCCAATTACCAATAGAACTAAGTTATAGAATAGGGTAATCTGTGGCCTTGTAAAGGGAACAAACATGGATGTGATGATACTCATACCCTCTACCCCACCTATTACAAAGGAGTTTGGATATTTGAAAAAATGAGTACCACAGGCCATTAGTATTGATGCAAAACTCATCCAGAAAAATCTGTATTCCTTTGATAGAGTATTTCTCTCATCTACATTCTTTGCTGGAATCTGTTTGCTTTCTTGATTGTCAAAAGATTGGTTGTCTTTCAATTTTCTTCTCCATCATTAAATATTTACAAGTCTAGTATATGTTACAATTATACAATGAACCAACTTTTATGCTAGGTATATTAAGCAAAGTTGGCTCATTTATAATTTTTATATTCTATTAGTCGTTTGAATAGTTATCAAAGTAGCCTTGGATTAGGACTACTGGTGTTCCCTTATCTCCTGAACCTGAGATTAGGTCTGATAGAGAACCTAATAGGTCAGTAATTTGTCTAGGTGTAGTACCTAGGGTCTTATTCTTATCTGTGTTTTGGTCCTTTTCTTTGACCATCTTCTTAAATCTCTCTGCAGCTTCTTCGCTAGATAAACCAGTTAATTCATTGTCAGCTACATATTTTAATTTAAGCTCATTTGGTGTACCCTTTAGACCTTCTGTAAAGCCTGGTGATACAACAGGATCTGCTAACTCCCAAATATGGCCTACTGGATCTTTGAAAGCTCCATCGCCATAAACCATTACCTCAATATTTTTGCCAACTACTTCGATAATATTTTTTTGAAGTTTTTCAACAAAATCTTGGGCATTTCTAGGAAATAGCTTAACAACTTCACCTGTAGATAGGTTTGAACCTAGAAGTCCATAAGAAGGATTGTATCCTGAACCATCTACTGGAGCATCAAGTATCTCATCAAGCTTAAGAATAGTCTTTCCACCTGCTTCAACTAATTGTCTTTTTACCAAGTCTCTATTGTGTATAGAGCTTACTAAAACATTGTCTGTAAATTTAAGAGCATCTACTGGATTGTTTAAAAAGTGAATTTCAGAATTTGGTGCAAGTTCCTTGTAAAATTCTGGATAATCCATACCAGTAAATAAATGCTTGTAATCTCCAGCAACTTCTCTAAATTCCTCAAGAGATAGGACATCCTTGTAAGGATTTATATTAGAATTAAATAAATCCATCTCATCCATAAGTAGGTTACCTACTTCATCTGATGGATAGGATAGACAAATGTGAAGCTTTTTGCCAGATTTAGCAAAAGATTTAAGCAAAATAGAGAATCTATTTCTACTTATGATAGGAAAAAGAATCGCAACCTCATCAGCCTCAAACTTATTAGCAAAGTCCTTAGCTATTTGATCAGAACTTGCGTAATTTCCTTGGCTTCTAGCCAAAAGAGACTCAGTAACCGCAATTACATCCCTATCGTGAAATTTAACTTCACTAGATACTTCTTTAACCATGTTGGTGACAATTTCTACTAAATCATCGCCTGTTTTAATGATTGGTGCCCTAAGGCCCATCGCTGTTGTTCCAATTATTCTTGACATTATTAATCCCCTTTCATGGAAATTATACATCCGTTTTAAATAAATTTAAATAGTATATAAAGCTAAATTTTAAATTAATTTATATTTCTAAAAAAACTAAAAATCTCTAAAAAATTCTAGCTCTTAGCATCGAACTTTTCCTTGCATTTTGGACATCTAACCTTGATTTTACCCTTGTTCTTAGGAATCCTAAGTTTCTGTCCACAGGAAGGACAGGTCACATATTTATAGGCTTCATCCTTCTTATTTCCCTTATTAAAAAGGCCCTTGATAGGATTTATAACACTATCCAAAAACATCCTATTTTCCTGGCTTCTCTTTATAGAATTTGCGCTCATAGACCTGAAGAGGGCATAAATCACAATAAGAGAAGATATGATATTAATAAGAGATGAATGAGTAAAATAAGCCAAGATAAGAAGACCTATAGCCAGGCAAATTAAAAACACTCCATATTCATCAATTCCATTTCTTTTTTCCATCTAATCACCCACAATCTCTTCCATAACTTTGGCAATATCACCATTTATAACATAATCTGCACGGCTATCCCTGCTGGTAGGATCCTTATTTATAAGGATAAGCTTATTGCCCCTATAAAAATCAATAAGGCCAGCTGCAGGATAAACCACCAGACTAGTCCCACCAATAATCAAAACATCAGCATTAGCGATAAGATTAATAGCATAGGAAATATTATTTTGATCAAGACCTTCGCCATAAAGGACAATATCAGGTCTAACAAGGCCACCACACTGGTCACAATGGGCCTCTTTTTCAAAAGACTTGACATAGGCTAGGTCAAAACTTTTCCCACACTTAGTGCAATAATAATCTCTCAAGTTGCCATGAAGCTCGATAACATTCTTACTACCTGCCTCTTGGTGGAGACTATCCACATTTTGAGTAATCACAGCCTTAAGCTTGCCCATCTTCTCAAGTTTAGCAAGGGCATAGTGGGCAGGATTTGGCTTAATACCATCAAGCATAAGATTTTCCTTGCAATAGGTCATAAACTGGTCAGGATGGTCAACCAAAAACTCATGGCTAAGCATATATTCAGGCGAATAACCAGAGTTATTCTCCCTATTATAAAGGCCAGTGGCAGATCTAAAGTCAGGCACACCTGATGCAGTAGAAACCCCCGCCCCTCCGAAAAATACTATATTATTAGAATCATCTATAATTTTTTTAACTTCCTTAATTGTGTCCATGATAATCCTTTCTATACAATCATTATAATCTTTATAAGCTATCTTACAAGAAAATCGCCATAAGATTTTATAAAAGAGAAAATATGTGGTATCATAATTTCAGACTCGAAAAGCAAGTAGAGCCTTATTTTAAAAATAAAGAAAAAAAATGATAAAAATATTTGACAAATTATTATATACATCGTATACTATAATAGTCAGTGGTCACCGGGGTGTGGCGCAGCTTGGTAGCGCGCGTGTTTTGGGAACATGAGGTCGAAGGTTCGAATCCTTTCACCCCGACCAGATAAAAATAAGCAATCAGAAATGGTTGCTTATTTTTTTATATAAAATTGAACTAAATATGAAAGGATGTAATCCTTTTACCCATAAAGGCCCCTTGATTTGGGGACTTTATGCCGAAAACTAGTGCACTTAAACATCCATTGAGTTTGGATGTTTAAGGAGAAAAATCAGTGCGGTAGCAAGAAAAGCTTACGAAGTAAGCGGTTTTCTCAGCACGGAAGAGTTTGCGTAGCAAACGGATTTTCGTACGAACAGATAAAGGCAATCAGTGATGGTTGCTTTTTTATCTTTTAAAATATAATATTTTTACAAATTTGGTATCGTTTGCCTTGTAGTGTTTAAGGAGTGACCATATGAAAAAACTTGTATTTTTTCTTATTACAATTTTTGCCCTAACAGCTTGTTCTAATAACAAAATTAATAATGAAGCTAATATGAATTCTAATGAGAATGTAAAGTGGGATTTGATTCCTATGATCGTTATTAATGATAAGCTCTATTTATATTCAGGAGAAAAGAAAGTCTACGATGAGCTGACAGATTTTGATGGAGAAATTGGTTCTGAAGTTGAAAGTACTTCAAAACACACTAAAAACAACCAATCAAATTTCGACACAGGTTTCAAATACAAAATCCTAGATGAAGGAAAAACCATCAATCTTTACATAGATGATAATAAGATGATAATTTTTAAGACGGAAGAAGACAGGAATTAGCCAATTCTATCCTAAAAATTTTCAAATCTAAAAACACAAGCTGAGCATAGGAGCTTTGACCTGAACCCGTAAACACGGAATAATTTAATAATATTTTAAGCGGAATGTAATCTGTACATAACAGGGGACATTCCGTTTAATTTTGTTTTAATCCTATCCTCATTGTACCATTTTATATATTTTTCAATCTCATTTCTTAAATGATCATAACTTTTAAAATCTTCTCCATAATACATTTCCTGTTTCAATATTCCAAAGAAGTTCTCCATTGGAGAATTGTCTAGACAATTCCCTTTTCTTGACATACTTTGCCTTATATTCATCTTTTCTAGTTTTTTAGTCCAAGTACTATGTTGGTAATGGAATCCTTGGTCTGAGTGTATAATTAAATCTTTAATGTCTTTATTTTCTTCTAATGCTTTTTCTAGCATTGTATTAGTTAATTCTATTGTTGGGTGATTACTTAGTGTATAGCTGATTATTTCACTGTTGTATAGGTCTAATATTGGTGATAGGTATAGTTTCTTTTCTTGTCCTTTAATTCTAAATTCTGTTACATCTGTTAGCCATAATTGGTTCGGTTTATCAGCTTTAAATTCTCTATTTACAACATTATCTGCTACTTTACCTATTTGTCCCTTGTATGATGAGTATTTTCTTGATCTAGTTTTAAATTTAGAGCATAGCAAGGATTCTTCTCTCATTATTCTTAAGACTTTTTTATGATTAATATTAAAGCCTTTATTTTTTAATACCATAGTTACTCTTCTATAGCCATATCTACCTTTTGATGCTTCTACTATGGTTGTTATTTCTTTTCTAATTTTTTTATCTTTATCTATTGGTTTAGCTAATTTCATCTTCCATTCATAGTATGATGATTTTGGCAATTCAGCTATTTCTAACCATTCACTTATCTTGCTTTTAGGATATTCTTTTTGTAACTTGAGGATTATTTTTGTTTTTTCCTTGCTTCTGCTTCCTCTTCCAGGAGCAAGGCTTGTAGCTTTTTTTCGTATATTATCTTCATTTTTAGAAGTCTATTTTCTTCTCTTAATCTTATTAATTCTTCTCTTTCACTTTCATTTATTGGAGTATTAAGTTTAGACTTTTTATTTAATTTGGTCATATTTTTTCTAGGCCTTCCTCTGTTATCCTCTAGTCCAGATAAACCACGCTGTCTATATGCTCTCTCCCGATTACATATTATTGATTTATTGCTTATATTAAAGTGCTCTGCGGTTTGTCTGAATGAGATATTATTGATTTGCCTATATTGTATTACAGATAGCTTAAATTCACTAGTGAATTTATCTTTATTTTGCTTTTTTGATAAGTTATCAAATCCACCTGATTGATATTTGATTATCCAGTTTTGTAATGTACCTTCGGGTATATCATATTTTTTAGAAACCATCGGACTGCCTCCAGATTCCCCTGATAAATATTCCGTTACTAGTTTGATTTTAAATTCTTTTGTGTATTTTGGCATACAAAAACCCCTCCATCCGTATTCCGGATTTTGGGGTTCAGGTCACTAGGCCGGGTTTTTTTGGTTGCATAGATTATTAGTAAAATTATTTTTATACTCCTTAGCACTTGAAATAAGAACATTACAAACCAACTCTTTAAAAGATCTAACCATTAAATTCCCCTTACAAAAATAGGGAGCGATCTAAATCACTCCCTAAATGGTTTTTCACAGTTTCCTCTGCAATGGACATGGTTTTTCAGTCTCCATGCCGACCAAATGGTATAAGTTTAGAGTCTTTATACCGACTTTCTGTAATAACATTATACTTAGAATAACCCTTTTTTCAAACTAAAAAGATAGAATACGTATAGTTATTTAAAAAGAAAAAATCATAAAAAAACAAAATCAACTGTTCTGCCCATGGATAGCTGCTTCTAATAATATAATATAGAATCTAAAAATGACTTACAAAATTATGTTATTAAACTAACAATTACTGTAATCCGCTTATTCAACACCTGATTTCTAAAACTGTTAAATACCACTGGTTTAAAATCAGTATTATCCAAAAAGTACTATGATCCTAGTTATCCGCCCATATAATAGAGATTTCTCATAAAATTTAAGGTATAATAGACGAAATAGGTTTTTATTATAATGTATCTAATTTTCATAGTACTTTGAAACATTTAACCATTCATTAAATAATATAGAATATTGGAGAAAATTAAAATGAGTAATAACACAAGAGCTACGTCAGTTTTATTTGGATTTGATTTTCAGGTTAATGCAGCAATAGCTTTAATGTTAGAAAATATTAAAGACATAAAGAAACTGCGCATAGAAGGTGAGCTTGAAGATATTGAAATCACTTTAAAGGATGATGTTAAAATATACTCTCAAGCAAAATCTGTAGTAAAAAGTAGTTCTGATTTTAGAAACGTTATTAAAAATATGACAAATTCCTTAATTTCATTACAAAATGCATCACAAAAAGCTTCCGAAAAATCAAAAGAAATTAAAGAATTGATAATGATTACAAACTCCCCTAACCCACTTAATGATATGGATTCAATTTCTACGTTCTCTCTTGATGCACATAGAACTTACGAATCACTATCACCACATCTGCAAGATAAAATTAATAACATAATGGATAAAAATAACATATCTTTAGATTTATCTAAATTTAAAATTCAAATATTACCTTTTGAAACAGATGATGAAACTGAAAGATATAAGTTTATAAAGCAATATATTCAAGAGTTTTTATCTGAAATTGACACTTCATATAATGGAATCACTAAGAAATTAATGACCATATGGCAAAGAGAAATATTTAAAAATGGAACTCAAGAAAAATTAACATATGAACTATCTAAAAAAGATGTTATTCGGCCAATCATCGTTATTTTAACAGAATCAACTAATATCAGTGATGAATTAAGATACGGATTTGATACCCCTATATTTAATGAAACAATAAAAAAATATTCAAATGTAATACATGTTTGTGTTAATAAATTTGACTTTTTTAGCCAGGTATTATTTGATTACAATTCATTTATTTATTATGGAAAAGCTTCAGAAAAAATAAACTGTTTTATTTCAGATTTATGGAAAAATTACACAGAATACTTTGACAATATTGAATCAGATGATGAAGTCAGAGAATGTCTTATTAAAATTATCCTATATAAAATAATATCAAATAGAATAACAATTAATAAGATAAAAGAGGGTGTTCAGTTATGATAATTAAAGAAATTATTATTAAAGAGGGAATTTTTCAAAGAAAATTTATTTTTGACGATAGAAATAATTTGATATACAGTAATCATAATAGTTGTGGTAAAACAACTTTGTTAAGATGTATTTTATATGGATTTGGATATAAAATACCCCCTACTAAAAATTTTAAGTTCTCAAAGTGTGAAACAGAATTATTATTAAGCGAAACTAATTACGGTAAAATAAAATTATTTAGATATAATGAAGATTCAATTACTTTAGAATATGATAGTAAATCTGAGGTATATGTATTACCCGAACAACATATAGATGTGCTAAAAATCATATTTGACACTGAAAATATTCAACTATTAAATAATATACTTGGAGCTCACTATTTCGATCAAGAAAAAGGTTGGACATTACTTAATCGAGGAGTTGTAATTGGAAGCATCCGTTTCAACATAGAAGAACTTGTTAGAGGCCTTAACGATGTAGATTGTTCTAAATTGATTGAAGAACAAAAAAAATTAAAAAATAAAATAGAAAAATACAAACAAATAGATAAAATAATCGAATATAAAAATAATGTAGAGCAACAAAATTACAGTCTTTTACCCGAAGATATAAATGATAAATTCATAGAAGAAATAAATGAACTTAATATACGAAAGAATCTAATAAACAAAAAAATATACAGCATAAATAAGACTTTAAAAGATAATAAACAGTTCAAAAATTTTATATCTAAGATGCATATATTGATAAAAGATGAATCTGGAAAAGAAATAAAAGTTACAAGTGATAATATAGTCGGACTTAATGACTCAATAGAGCTTTTAGTATCAAAAAAAAAGATATATGAAAGCAACTTAGTTGAAATCACAAAAGAACTTGAAAAAATAGATATATTAAAAAATAACTCAAACGATCAACTAGCATTTATTGAAGAAATAGATCCAATTGTTCTTTTTGATACAACAATTTCTAATCTGACATTAAATGAGCATGTAATAAATGAAAGTTTAAAAGAATTAAAATCTCAACTCAAAAGCGTAAATAAAGAAATTAATTCTGCATCGATTAATAATAATTCAGTTACTAATTTAACAAAGTCACTAAATCAGTATGCTAAAAAATTAGGATTAGAAAAAAGTGTAAAATTTGACGAAAACTATTTATTTACTTCAAACCTTAAAGAATTATCTGGTGCAGTTTTACATAAAACTGTATTTGCATTTAAACTAGCATATATAATAGAAATACAAAAAAAACTAAATATTAAATTGCCAATTATATTAGACTCCCCTAGCGGAAAGGAAATAGATAAAGAAAATATACAAAAGATGCTAGATATTTTGAAAGATGATTTCAAAGATAACCAAATTATCATTGCATCAATTTATGAATATTCATTACCTAACCTTCATAAAATCAAACTAAAAAATAGAATGATTGAATTAGAAAAATAATAATTATTTAGACCACAGCCCACCATTCATAATATTATAAGAGACTGTGTAAAATTTTGTGTATAGAAACCTCCTGATTAGGGTAAGTAAAAACAAAACAGGAGGAATTTTTATGCCAAGAAAAAGACCAGAAACAAAAATAATCAAAATAGAAAAAATATTAATTGAAGAATATCAGCCTCGAAGCGCACAATATTCAAAAAGCTCTAAAAGACCTTCTAGGCGATACAATGGAAGAACTTTTAAAAGCAGAACTAGATCAGCATTTAGACTATGAATATAGAGAAAAACCACTATCACTAACACTAGAAATGGAACAATCAAAAAAAACAGTAAGATCTTCTTATGGAAACATGGATCTAAGCATTCCTAGAGACAGAGAGGTTCATTTGGCCAAAAGTATTAAAAAAAAATATACCCCTATAAGGCACAAGCTGAAAAAGACATATCAAACATAGAAAATCAGATAATATCAATGTATGGGAAAGGAATGACAACAAGAGATATATCCAGTCACATCAAAGATATCTACGGTTTTGGAATATCAGAAACAATGGTAAGTAAAATAACCAACAAAATACTACCAACCCTAGGAGAGTGGCAAAATAGACCACTAGAAAAAATCTATCCCATGGTCTTTTTAGACGCCATCCACAATCACGTAAGAGAAAACAACATAGTAGTCAAAAAAGCAGTATACAAGGCACCAACAGAAGAACTAGCCTTAACTAGTCTAGAAATATTCGGAGGCAAATGGGGTAAAAAATATCCAATATGTGTAAGCTCTTGGAAGAACAACTGGGTAGAACTATCAACATATTTTAAATATCCAGAAGGAATAAGAAAACTAATATATACAACAAATGCCATGGAAAACTTCAATATGCAACTAAGAAAAGTAACAAAAAATAAAACCATATTTCCAAACGATTATGCTCTACAAAAAAGCTTGTATCTAGCAATGGTAGATGCCTCAAGTAAGTGAACCTATAGGATACGAGGATGGGATCAAGTCTTATCCCAATTGTCAATATTTTTTGAAAGGAGGTTTTAATAAAGCTTAGAATTTAGTATAAAATCGACTGTAAATTTTCATGAAAATTTGACAGTTTATTAAGCCCAAGTAAAATTAAGTAAAGCTCCATTCCTATAGGAATGGACAAATATTGATACATAAAAAAATGTATCAACCCTTACCCTTATATCAGGATTTAGGTTGATACACAAAATTAGTTACAGACCCCTCAAATTATAAAATTTATTCAAATTATGCAAATACATACTATTTTGTAAAGCTCTTTAATATAATGTTTTATTTTTCTCCATAGAATAATTCCTTCGATATAGCAAAAGCCTTCATATCATAGCAGAATCTTAAATCATTTTTCTTTTCTTCTTCATCTGCTATCTGCTCTACCTCATAAGTAAACAAGTAATTTCCAATAGCTATTTTAGTTGGTTCACTATTTAACATATCTTTATTTTCTAAAATATGCTTTAATCTATTTATATCCACATCATGTGAAGCATGTCTATATTCTACCGTAGAAGGATTTTTCAACACATTCCCAGTAAATCTTCTGCCATCATATTCGTAATACTTAGGATTACTTTTATCTCCCAAGTTATACCATCCATAGCCAGGATCAACAACTTGTGAAACTATAAGTGGAGACCCGAAAATTCTAATTACTCCATTTTCTGTTTTCTTGATACTATCACATCTTACAATCATCTCAACCCATCCATACCTAGCGCCATGTCCTCTAGCTGTACCATAATTTATTAGATCAAGTTTATCCATATTACTAGGTAATTCATCGATTTTTTTATCCTCTCTTATGTACTCTTCAAGAGCGTTAAAAAACTCCACAGCACTATTATCTCCTGATGGATCCCATAAATACTCTTCATCTTCTATGATTTCAGGAGAACTCAAATTTTTAACATTTCCAGCAAGATATAAGTCTAAATTCCTATAATAACCAGACCAAAGATAAACATTTTTATAGTATTTCTTTGTTTTGAGACATAATTTCCCAGAAACCATAGGCATTCTAACAGAAAAATAATTTCCAATATTAACATCCTTATAGGACTTTAAATTATTTTTATCGCTATTTAACCATTTTCTGATATCATCTACATCTAAGTTTAATGAATATTTATATTCAGTAGACTTAGATATACTATTTTCACTCTCAATCTGACTATTGATAACTGCCATATCAAAACCTATTTTAGAACCTAAACTAATAGTATCTTTGTCTTCATTAGATATATTCTCTGTCATACTTTCTGCTTTACCTATAACTTTATCTCTTCTAAATTTTTCCAACTTATTTTCTGACAAGTAAAATACATCTAAAAACTTCAACTCCTTTCTATTCATCTCTTTATAAGATTTGTCTAATGATTCCTTATAAATACTATATATTTTCGCTCTATCTCTGCCTTCTTTATTTAGCATATTAATAATTTTCTTTATAAACTTAAACATGATATTCCTCTACTATAAAATTTAAATACATTATCTACTTGTTAGCATCATCCAACTTATGAAATTAAAATTTCGTAATCTTCAATTACTCCAATCTTTCTCTTTTCACTATTTATCTGAACATAAACGTAGAATACACTTTGCAAACGTTTATTTTAAAACATTATACTTTATCACGCTATAAACATCAAGGAATATAAATTCATATTAGTTAGCTAGATATTAATAGAATTCCTCAATCGTCGGTAATAATTATTATTATCAATGGGCGTGGGCTGACTAAAACTTATTTAAATACCTTAAATTACTGTGAATTAGATAAGAAAAAGAGGAGAAATTTATCTCCTCTTAATTCTTGTATTCTTATTGTACGTACTGACCAATAAAGTATTTTATTTAATTAATTAAACTTCTACAGCTTGGATTCTTTAATAGCCTCATAATCTTCCTGACTTGAAACTAGGCAATCAACCATCTATGCCCTTTTGATATATCAATTAATTTATACTAGCTTCCTCTATATAATAGACATATCCTATATGATGCTGGTAATTTTACAAATATTCAAAGAATTTACGATTTTTTATTTACCTTCATTATCTAAAAACTCCTCAAATTCTTCCTTAGACATTATTAGAACATCTTTAAAATACAAATCTTCAAAGGTAGAAATTAATCCACATTTATCAACCTTCTCCCTAGCAAGATCTTTAACACTTTTATGGATCTTATTAATACCTCCAGGATTATAAACTAAAATATAACCTAAATCATTCTTAGCAATTGATATTTTTTCATCAACAATATCTAGATATACCAGCATAGACTCTTTTATTTTTGCCCTAAGATCTCCTCCTCCTGGATTAACCATATTTTTAAATTCTATAAAATAATTTATTCCATTGCAAAACCAAATCGCATCGTTTGATTTATATTGTTTAGCTTTAGAAAAATTAAAACCTTGATATTTTTCTCGTTTTATCGATTCATTAATTAAATTATATTTCTCAAAATATAACTCTGTTAATATATCAAAATCTATACACTTCTCATAGGAATCTATGAAAGAAACTCCATTTTCAGAGTCGAATGAACTTTTACTGATATCTGAATATATTCTATCTAAATCTATATCATCACAAAATTCATTATCAAAAAATTCTTCAACACATTTTTTAAAATCAATCATCTCTGTCACTTTCTTCTTCAAGTATATCAAAAGCAACAGCAAGAGCAGAGTAAATCTCTTCTACAGAATCAGTTACCTCTTTAATCTCAGATAATCCCGTGTCATCATTATTAAAAGAATAATAAAATCTTAACTTATCATTAATGCCGTGCTTCTTAGAATAGACCTCAAGCGCCCTAATAAAGTATGGACTATGGCTATTAATTAAAATATGCATACCTAAATGTTTGTTCAACAAAACAATAAGTTCTGCAAAAATCAACTGCCAATCAGGATGTAGATGAGTTTCAGGTTCGTCCAATATTATAGTGCCATTTTGCTGTAATGAACCTCTCTCAAAAAGTAACTTTATAATTAAAAAAGCTTTTAAACCAGTGGAAGCATTTTTAACATTTATCTTTTCTTCACTGTCAGAAAAATTATATAGATAGCTGTTCCTTTCCTTAATTATATTTACTTGTCCTACTTTTTTTAAATGTTCATTTATGATACCTAAACTATCATCAATTAAAATACTTTCTGGGCTATTGTTATCTAATAAGTCTATAAGGTCATCAGTATGATTATAAAAATTATATCTAGGAATTCTAAAAATTCTGTGTTCTTGTAAACTGTCTATGATATATGGATCATCTATATAAACTATTCTTTTTGTTAAAAGTACAGGATTATATATTGTAATATTACCATCACCATCTATTTTTACAGAAGTTAGCTTATCTTTTATATCAATGCTTACCTTGGCGTTCATATCTTCGTTAGATATTTTTTTAATCTGGCCATTAAATTCAGCCTCAAATGTACCATCCAAAATATGCTCTAGTAAGTCACTTTCTTCAATGAATAAAGCAGAAACAATACCATCCAGCATTTCATCATTTATATTACTCTCAAAACTACTTGCGTCATCAAAATCTAAATAGTCTTCAGACACGTTCTCAGAAATAAAATGTAAAATTAAATCTTTTAAATTAGATCTATTATCTACGAAATTAGATCTGTTTTGATAAAGCGAGTGAAAAAATAAACTCAACTTTTCTTGATTAATTTGCATCAAAAAGAAAGAAGAAGTCTGCTTTCTAATTTCCCTCATAATAAAATAATTTCTTAATTCAATTATTTTTTCTTTATAATCATAAAAACCAGAAAAAATGCTAAATAATGACTTACTAACAGTACTCTTACCCGTACCATTTTTACCAGCTATAACTGTTATTCCATCAATTGAAATCTCCGTATTGGCAAGTTTTCCTATATTCTCCATATATAATTTCATAATTCCACCTCGTTATTAATTATACTATTCTGAAGAAAAAACGCATTGTTTACAATCTTATTCATAATACGAGTTAATTTAAAATAATAGTATAAAATATAAAACGATCCCTACGCCTCACCTTTTCTTACAATTAAACTCTTTCTTTTGCTTAAATATTTAGTGTTTTTCACAGTAGGTTTGATTTTTCCTTTTATATACACATGTTTCAGCTTATAATACCTATACCTATTCATATATATACTTCTTTTTATTCTCTTTATTATTGGCTTGGAAAAAAAATAAACAATAATAAAAACTAGCATTTTATAAAATGGATCAGAAAAAAAATCAAAAAACTTGTGCAAAGCATCATATAATGTCCCATCGTTTAGCTGTATACCAACTAATAAACTTTTAGTCAAATTCTTATTAGAATCCGCTATTAGCATAGTTATATAAAATAAAACAATATAAATCAGGATCTCAACTTTATCCTTAAAGAATTTAATCTTATCAAATCTATTTCCTCTATTTTTGTATAACTTCTTAAAATGTTTTTCATTCAAATTCGAAATAATAATAGAAATAACCGCAAAAAACAAACTAAGATTTGTTAAATCTAAGCTTCTTAGCAAGAATGCTATAATAAGAAAATAAGCAAATCTTTGCAAATCTTTTATATAATCAATAAAATTTATACAAATAAAGCCAACTGTGAAATAAAAAATTGAAATAATATATACAGTACGCTCATCATCTAAATATTCCCAACGTCCTATGATTAAATACATCCTGGCAAATATAAAAACTATAGAAAAGAAAAGTCTCCATGAAAAAAATATTCTTTTTTTTTATCTTTATAAGTATTTTTTCTTATGTAAATAAAAATTCCACTTATAATAAGTATAGATATAAAAAGCCACTTTCTAAATCCATCAGGACGCATACAATCTATAAATGATGTAGTTGTCAATAATACCACATAGGCTATATCAAAATAAAAATTAATATAAGGTAGTTTATCTTTTAGCCATTCTATAACTACTCTCTTTTTAAAATTCATAATAATTTACTCCACCTTGTAATTCGTACTATATTAATTAGCTTTATACAAAATATCAAATAAATTATTATCCTCACCTAACTCTTCTACCTCATTATATGCAAACGTAGTTAGTATAAATTCTTTCTTATCAAGAGTGTCTACGAAGTATTTATATTTTCTAAATTTTATTACATTTAATCCATCAGTCTTCTTTTTTTTACCATCAATAGAAGCTGGCATAAAAATCGCCCTGCCCCCATCAAGATTAGATATCAAAACATCAAAAGTCTTGTCTTCTCTGATAGAGTTTTTAACTACTGGGTAAGTATTTACATCCTTAGGCTTAGTATAACCAGGTAATATTAAGTATATAATAAACAAAGCAATTATGCTAGCTATAATCAAGATAGTCGAATAATAATCCCTAAAATTATCTACATTCATACGAGAAGTTCTTATATATTTCTTATCCTTAAACCTAATCATCAATGTAAAAAATGTTATAATGCACAATAATAAAGGAACTCCTTTATAGATATCATTGGTAATTGTCTTGTAATTTATAGGACATTTATCATAAAAAAAGCTCTCTAAATCAATACTAATCAAAAATATAAACACTCCAATTCCATTCATAAGAGCACATAAAACAATATCAAGATCATCTAGCTTCACATTCTTACACTTAAAAAAACATATAATACTAGGCAAACAATATGCTAAAAAAATTATAAAGGTTAATGTTTTACTGATAAGCCCTAAATTACTATTTTATCATAAGATAATGCCCTATGAAACCCATAATAATCGGCATAGGCCAAAGCCCATTCATTTTTCCTATACATTTCATTAACAGAAATTAAACCACCAGTAAGTGCAAATACAACCGTTAAAAACTTAAGTAAATCACTTGTTTTTTCAAAAAAACTTTTTTCTACATTAATATCGTAAGTCGATTTTTTTAGATAAGCCCTGTCTGATCCCCATCTCATAACCTAGCCTCCTTCTTCTGCAGTCAATCTATACTCATTAATAATAGTCTAGCTTAGTTTTCAACTAATCTATCTTAAAATTAACCTTATCAAAATGAAAATCAAAAATTTGCATATTCACCTCTTATAATTGCTCTTAAATATATAAATTAAATATTAAAACTCATAAATTCCAATACCAATTCTCATTATCAATTGGTCACAACTAACTTTAATTTTTATTTTTAACTTATGTATATTTACTATGCACATTTACTATGTATATATTTTCAATGTATATAACGTATACGTCATGATAATATAATAGTATTTTAGTAAAGTGCGTGGGTACAAAGTAAAGGGGCGGTTGCCCCTTTTTACTTTGCATCACTCAATCCACGTATAGGCAATTGAGTTTAATATTTTTTAAATTTAATTATGCTCTTGCTTCAGATTTTTTGTAAGCTACAAATGCGATAGTCATACTCATGCCCGTCGGCTCTTGGAGACCTAGAACTGGTGGATGAATACTAGAGAACCGATACCAGCTGTTCTGTGGGTATTTGCCTTATATTTTATTTTCACTTTTTCTTACTTTACCATGTTTTTGTGTTAATTCAATGTTTTGAATATCTATCTCATAGATCGCTACACTTTTGATCCTAAGTCTTTGATTAAGTATAAATCTATTTGTAAAGATTATTATTATCAATGGGTGTGGACTGACTAAAACTTATTTAAATACCTTAAATTACTGTAAATTAGATAAGAAAAAGAGGAGAAATTTATCTCCTCTTAATTCTTGTATTCTTATTGTACGTACTGACCAATAAGTTTTGTTAATTTGTTTTTACTTAAGCTTCAACAGCTTGGCTTCTTTTGTATGCTATGAAAGCACCGCCCATGATTGCTAGACCTGCTGCGATGAATACTAGAGAACCAATACCACCTGTTTGTGGGATTGTTACTTTCTTGTTGTCGATTTGTGTGAAGCCTTTTTCATCTTTAAGTTGTTTGCCATCAAGAGTTGTTACGCCCTTTGAATCCTTAGTAACTTCGAAAGGAACTGGTGCTGTTTGTTTAGCATATCCTTTTGGAGCTTCGGTTTCTATTAATTCATATTTACCAGACATTACACCAACAAGTCTGAAGTAACCTTCTGCATTAGATTCTAATACGTAAGCTCCTGTATGATTTTCTGTATCAGCAATCCATTTCCATTCTGTATTAGCTGCTTCATAAGCTTTATCTCTAGCTAATTTTAATGGAGCTATTTCTGTGTCTGCTTTTCCTGCTTTTACAGCATCTTTGTATGCTTTTTCAGCTGCTGCATAAGCTTGTTGATCTAAATCTTTCTCAGCTTCTGTCTTCTTAGCTAATACTTTGTCTTTATCTGGATTATCTATTCCTGTTTCATCTTTGTTATCAACTTTAACTTTTTCAATTTTATTTTTAACTACGAATTTAGCTCCTGGTAGACCTTTTCCGTCAGCTTTGTCAATTTTTTGGAATCTGTGTCCGTAAACTACTACGCCTGGTTCTTCTGGGTCTTTTGGTGTTGGGTTATCTGTTTTCTTATCTATAATCTTTACAGATCCATCCTCTTGTTTTTCGTATGTTACTTCATCATTAGGTTTGAACTTTTCAACAACTTTGTATTGTCTTGTATTATCAAGTCCATGCCATTCGTGTTCTTGATCTTCTTTAGTTCCTTTTTTCAATGTTACAGTTGCTGTTTGATTATCTGGAAGATTTTCAACTGGTTTTCCTGTATGAGCATCTATAAGAGTTACTTCTACTTCTTCACCTTCTGCAAAATCTCCGTAAACATTGTCAAAGTTTTTTGTTACTTTAAGTTTACCATCTTTTGGTTTTGTTGGATATGGAGTATTTCCATGGTGTGGTTCATTACCAAAGTGGAAGATAACGTCGTTTCTTTCTTGTCTTTCTACTTTTGCATTTTTATTAACAGTTGCAGAGTATTGAACAAGAAGTCTAATTTCAGTTTTTGAGTCATTAATAGCTTTAAGACCAGCTTCAGTTAATTCTAGTACGAATCCGTTACCGTCTTTTGTAACTGTATAGTTAGCTTTATCCCATTCAGTTTCTTTGTCTTTTTCGCCTGTCATGATTTTAACATCATTATTAAATGTAAGACCTTCTGTCATTTGGTCTGTCCAAGCAGCAGTTTTATATTTTGCACCTGCTGGGATTATTGTTTCGATGTCATATGGTACTTCTTGTCCTACATATGCATCTTTAACAATATTGTTAAAAATTTCTTTTCTTTCATCCTTCGCATTAGTTTTACCTTTGAAGTCTTTGTCTACTTTTGGTTCATTAGCTGTGGTGTTCTTTGGATATACGTGGATATCATTGTTTACAGTTCCGTCAGCTTTGAATAATGGAAGAGCTAGACCAAATGGTACAGCTTTCATACCTGTGATTGTACGATCAGCTTTTTCTTCTTCTTTTTGAGCTTTAGAATCTCCAGGGATTACAGATGAAGTTTCTATAGCCCAGATAAATCTGTTTTGATTTGCTGGAACATTGATTGTTTCAAGAGCTTTTCCGCCTTTAGCAGATACGATATCTTTTTTAGTAACATTTTCAGTGCCTAGATAAGCATCAACTTTAGCTACTGTATCATAATCGCTTGATTTAGCTATCATAGCTTCGTATTTAGCTCTGTCATTAAATACCCAATAAGTAAATTTAACGCCTGCTAATTCTTCTGCAGTTTGATCATTAAAGAAATCTTTTATATTATTGATTGATCCACCAACATACTTTTCCTTTGGATTTCCTGCAAGACCTTCAATAAAGTTTTCATTGTCTTTTTTAGTAGGGACATTAGCAAGACTTGCTAATTTAATCTTGTGTAATGTGACAGTAACATTTTGTTCTTGGTCTGATGTACCAGCAACTTTTGTTCCTGCTTCATTGGCACTTGCACTTGTGAATGGTGCGGCTATTATTCCGAATACCATTGCGAATGCTGTTAATAATGACAAAATTTTTCTTTTCATATCATTCTCCTTTTTTATTTTTTGTCAGTGTCGCTGTGTTCTGCAATTCCGTACTGCTTGACACTCCTATAGAGGTCCTCTAAGGGCCATACGGGCTTGTTCTCGCTTCGCTGCGAGTGCTCCGCACGGGTCCTCTCCGAGCCGGACGGGCTTGCTTAGGCTAGCGGCTTGCCTTTCGTGCTGGTGGGCCAGCTGCTTATAGGGGCTTTGGTTTATGTACCTTTTAGCCTTCTATAAATGGGGACGGGTTTACTATTTTTTGTGGCGTAGCGCCGGTTGCTTTCTTTTTTTTGGTTTTACCTTATTTGAAAGCATTTCCCTTTTTACTATTATACCATAGTTTCGGGAATTTTGACATATTTTCTTGCTTTTTAGGGCAAGTGTCTTCTTCGCCCAGTAGATGCGGCGATTTGTTTTATATAATCATAGGCTTTTTGGGGCCTAATAATTATTGGTGTTGTGGGGTTTGTTGCCCCTTTTTTCCATTTTGGATATTTATGGAATGTTGTTTTTGGGTTTTTGTCCAGTTTTGAATATTTATGGATTGTTGCTCTTGGTTTGTTGTTGACTTCAAGCAATACTTTTAGGCTTCTCGACTACGCTCGAAGCAGGGGCACAGAGTTGGAAGCTATCGAGCTTCCTTTCGAGCTGCGCTCGACCACTCTGTGGAGGTCCTCCTAGAGCCGGACGGGCTTGCTTCTTATCTCGAGCGTAGTCGAGAGATCTATTAGTTCTGCTTGGGTGTTTAGTTTGCTTTGAGCAACTATTAGCTTAGTTTGTTATCCAGTTTTGAACCTTACGAATTATCGCTCTTAGTTTTTTGTTGATAACTTACTACCCTGTTAGACTTGTCTCCCAGAGCCGACGGGCTTGCCACTACGCTCGAAGCAAGGGATGGGTGGTGTATATACCTAATAACGATGTAGTTACAGAACCCTATATATACAGAACCATGAGATTTCTCGCAATGCTCGAAATGGGGAGAGTGGCGGGAAGCTCTCGAGCTTCCTTTCGAGCTACGCTCGACCACTCTGTGGAGGTCTTCACTGAGCCAGACGGGCTTGTCTCTTGTAAAAGATAAATACTCCGCCTAGCATTACTGCTAGTCCTGCTAGGGTGTATCCTATCCAGGTTCCTGGGCCTCCTGTGTATGGGTATTCGGCCTTGCGATTTTCGATTTGGATTGGATTTGTTTCTGAGTTAGGCTTTGTGTCGTCTTTACCTACAATTTCCTTATCATCAACTTTTCCATCTTTATCAGACTTATAAATCTTACCGTTTTCTACCTTGAAGTAGTATTGGTCTTTTTTCATTAGGGAGTAGCCTGATGGGGCTTTGATTTCGTATACTAAATACTCTCCGTCTGCTAGATCTGTGAAGCTAAACTTACCATCGCCATCTGATTTGGCTATCCATTTGTCCTCTGGTGTTGTGCCAGCTGGAGTTACTACGTTACCATCTTTTTTGATTGGTTGGTAGGTGCCATCTGTCTGTTTCTTTTGAAGTTCGAATTCAGCTCCTGCTAGGGCTTTTTTTGTTGTTTCGTCTACTTTTTGGAAGTAGATAGATGGTTTTTTGATGTTGCCTATGTCGGTTGTTAGTAGGTTGATGTCACGGGCTAGATATTTGTCTTTGTATGCTGTCATATCTAGATTGTTAGTTCCAATTGTTAGATTTGCTTTTGTTGCGTACTTATCTAGTTCTGTCTTGATATCTTCTGTACCAAATGTGACTTTACCTGTTGTTTTGTCGACTTGTCCAACATCGTAGGTTGCCTTGGCGCCTATTCTGCCATCTTCTTTGTATGGCATGTCTACTATGAAGATATATTCTCTTACTGCGTCTGCATCATTTTTATTTTCTTCGTTAGTATTTCCAGAGCTTGATCCTACTGGATTGTTTTTCTTTTCCTCTCTGTATGGAGGGGTTATTCTTATATCTAGGCTATTGCCATCATTGAACTCGACTGTGTAAGATGTGTTATCAGCATCTTTTATAGTATCACCACTTGCTTGTACCAATCTTACCTTAGTATTTGTTTGGCTTAATTTTAGGTCAGTGTTTACTGAGTCTAGGATTAGCCTTGCTTTTTCAAGCTCGCTTGGTTTTGCTTTGATGGTGATTTTTTGTCTGAATGTTTTATTTTCTTTATCTATTCCAATGATTTCTGTGTCAAGATTTTCTGGTTTGTCGCCATTTTGTTTGTAGGTTAAATTCTCTACAGCTTTCATCTTGTCATTTGAATCATCGAAGGAGTTTGTCCATTTGACTTTACCATCTTTTGTGACTTCTAGATTCCAAACTGTTTTAGATTTGGTGTAGCTTTGTGGGGCTTTCTTTTCTTCTAGGGTATAGGTACCTGCTGGAAGCTTATCAAATAGGATTGTATTATCTGCTTGTTTTGTTCCTATATTTGCAGTGTACTTTTGTTTGCCTGTTGCAGTTAGTAAGAATTCTGCACCATCTATGGTATTGCCATCTTGGTCAGTTTTTCTTATCCTTATCTCTGCTTTTCTGTTGTTTTCTAGGATTTGTTTATTGTTTTTGATGTTTACAATATTTCCATCCGCATCTACTTCAAAGGTTGAAATCGCATCTTTTGGCAAGTCATATTTTGTATCATCTGGTGATTTTGTTTCTATGACTTGGTAGGTGCCAGGTGCTAGGCCTTCCCATGAGAAGATTCCATCTTGGTCTGATGTTCTTTTTGAATCAGCTACATCAGTTTTATCTTTTACAAGTTTAAATTCTGCTCCCTTTAGAGGATTTCCTATGCCTAGGTCTTTTAGGGTTTTAGGATTTTCTGCTTCCTTATCTACTACATTTGATAGGACACCGCCATCTACTTTTGCAAATTCAATTTTGTTTTTGAAGTTTACAAGTTTGATCTCCTTGCTGACATTTCCACTTGCTCCTGGGTTAAAGAATTGTGACCAGGTTTCGAAGTAGGATTTGTAGGAATCTTTGTAGGTTGTACGGTTTTGCGTCCTGTAATTGTAGTGAGTTTCATCTGCCCTAGTTTTTAGCGATTTTGGATTACCCTTTAACTCACCCTTTATTTCTATTACATAGGTTGCAGTACTTGAATCACCTTTTCTGTTTAGGTATCTAGTTGGGATATCTATTTTTCTGGTGATTTTTTCAGCACTATTATCTCTTCTTACATTTCTATAGTATCTAACATAACCATAAGCATCATATCTCCAGAAATCCCAGTAATCATTACGATTAACTTCTATTGATTCTGTCCAAGTTTTAGTTGGATACCAATTGTATTCATCACCCTTATCTGTAATTAGACTTAAGTCAGAGCGTACTTTGAGCTTACCATTTTCATCTTCTTCATATATATCATATGAATCTGGTAGGTCTCCATCTTCCCATCCATCAATATTTCCACTGCTTGGATGACTACCTGCTCCATTCTTGATATAGGTTTTGACTGATAGATTATCATTTACTAGGATATCTTCATCTGTTGTAAATGATAGGGTTTTGCCTAACATCTCTCTATTCCATGGGTTTAGATATAAAATCGCTGTGAAGGTCTTACCATCTGGGTTTAACCTTAACATGTAGGATGATATATCTGAATCTGGGTTTTGGTAACCATTATATCCAATCTTATCATTTCTTCCTCTGTAGTCTATGGTTATAGAGTCTGAGTAATGATAGTTAGAATAGTTAGGATTTGTTGGATTAGTATTATGTCCTATATCTGCTGTGACTTCTATGTCGTGCTTGTGGTCTACTTTTCTTCTGTTAGGGAAGAGTTGTAGGAACATAGACATGGACTCTGGCTTGTAGTCTTTTACATATTCTGTAAAGGTGTAGGTGATTGACCTTCTGTCATCATTTACCTTGGCCTTGGCAAGAAGTCCTGCAGGTCCTATGATGTTGAAGTATTCGTCACCCTTTTGACCCTTGTCAGTATTATCTTTATTGATACCATCTAGGTCTACATTGTCGGAGAATTTGATTGTGAAGAAATCTCCCGGCTTTATGTCTGCTTTTTCATCAATCTTGAATTTGTATTTGGCAAAGATGCCTTCAGCCTTGTTTGGATATACAACATCTTTTCTCTTTGAGTCTGCTGTTGATACAAGCTCATCTTGTTTGCCATCAAAGGTGATTGATTTTGAAACATCTTCTTTTAGCTCTTCTGGAGCCTTCCATTCTTTATCTCCACCTAGGCTTATTAGTCTCTTCTTGGTGTCTAGGATGAAACCTGCTTTGGTTTTTGTTTCCTTGAGCCAATAGTAGCCATAAGGTAGGCCGGTGAATTTGATTGTACCGTCAGAGCCTGTTTTTTGTTCTCCAACTTTGGTTTCGCCGTCTGTCTTATAGAGAGTGAACTCAACGCCATCTAAGGCTCCACCATTTTCGTCTTCCTTGGTTAGGGTAAATTCACCCTTGCCTGGTTTTTGGTTGATGATATGGGTTACGGTTGCCTCACTTGTACCATCTACTTCTGCTTCTATAGGCTTGTCGGTGCTCTCTTTGCCTTTTTTGTAAATCTTTACCCTACCATCTACTACCTTGAAGGTCTTGATTGGGCCATTGACTTTCATGTACTCTTTGCCATTTTCGTCTTTGGCTGGTTTTGGTTCGATTACTCTATAGTAGCCGTCGGTTAGGTTTGTTATTTTGAATTTACCTTTATCGTCAGACTTGTAGATTCCGACCGGTGGATTTGTTATTTTTTCTGGGTCGTAGTTTTTAACTTTTACTTCTTCTCCAGTTTTCTTACTTATATAATAGTAAGTTGTAGTTCCATCATCGTTTTTCCTTGGTTTTATCATTTCCATATTTGCTGTCAATGGATAATAACCTTGGTTTTCCTTTTGGATATCATCTGGGTCTTGTTTTTCTAGGTAGAACTCAACGTCTTTTAGTGGAGTTTCTTTATCTTTAAGTTTTCCATCCTCTCCTTTGACCTTTTCTTTTCCTACTTTTGTGAAGACTACTTCGGTTTTATTGTTGACAATTCTGAATGAGAAGCCTGAGTTAATGGATTGTCCACCAGCTATTAGCTGATTAGAATCACTTATATTTTTGCCTTCCTTATTTGTAAGTGGAATCCAGTCCTTGCTTCCATCTTCCTTTTTAACTTCTTTTAGAACTGCCTTTAAGGTTGCTACAAATTTTTGGTCGGTTTGTAGGTAACTAAAGCTTAACCTATATCTGTACTTGGTCTTAGCATATCCATCTGGGGATTCTACTTCTTCTAGGATATAGTCTTTACCAAGTTGAATATCATTTGGTAGGTCTATCCTGTAGGAACCTGCATCTGATAGGTCTATCTCTTGTTCGTAGACTTTTGTATCAGTATTTGTTTTATCAGCAGGGTCTTTTGAAATTTTTATTCTTAGTTTTCCCTTGGTGATATCCTTGAACTTACCTTCTTCCATAAAGCCTTTACGTAGGTAGAAGAAATATGGTTTGGACTTATTGATTACGTAGAAGGTGCCATCCTTTTCTACATGAGTTTCTGGATTTTGTGCATTCCTATTTAATAAGTTTTGGAAATCTCCAGCACCTTGTACTAATTCCTTATTTCCCTCTTTGTTAAGTTTTATTTCAAAGTATTCTTTTTGTAAGGCTCCTTTTTCGTCTTCATAGACTTTTATTCCTATTTGCCTATCCATGATTTCGTAGCCATCTGGAGCTTTGGTTTCTTTTAACAAGTAGACACCCTTGGCTAGGTTTTTGATTTCAAAATTACCATCTTCGCTTTCTACTTGGAAAGGTGGGAATTCTGATTGACCTGACTTGGCAGAATCAAGGTCCTTTGGATCGTTTGAAGTTTTTAGTAAGACGAACTTGGTGTCCTTCTTTATTACATTAGATGTATTCCTGCCACCAATCTTCTTCCACTTAAGGTCGGTTGTGGTCTTGGTGTTGGTTATCTCGTAAGGTTTATCCTTTCCATCACCTGTAATATTGGATTCTGTCTTAAAGTTATACTTTGAGTAGAAATTGGTGTAATAGTCATTATCGTACTTCTTAAAGTATTCTTCTTCGACATTAAGTTCTTTACCATCTTTATCTTTGTAGGTTCTCACTATTTGTAGGCCATCATCTGTCTTTTCGACTTTGAATATCCACTTGAATTGCTTGGTGTTAGATTGGTAGCCTTCTGGAATGCCTACTTCTTCTAGCTGGTAGATACCTTCGCCGAGGTTTTGGAAGTCTACCTTACCAGTAGATTGGGAACGACGGAGGGCACTGTACTTACCTGTGGCAGATGAGATTTCGTCTGGTTTGACTTTTTTGTCCTCTTCTGTTGGATTTTGTCCACCTACGCTGATAAGATTTTTTTCTTCATCATACTTATATTCTTTGTTATCGTAAGTGAATTTTTCCACATTACCTTCAGTAGTGTATTCTGTGACCTTCTTGCCGTTGGTGTATTTCTTAAGGGTTGCGTTATTAGCCTCACCATAGTATTCGTAGGCTTTGGCTTTATCATCCATTGAGAATCTTACTTTTGTAAGTCTAAAGTAAGCGTCTTTTAGTGTTTTTTTATTTCTCTTATCATCTAGGTCACTAGAAAATTTCTTGAAGGAGAAGTTGGTCTTGGAGTAGTTTCTGATTTTGATGTCTTGGAGGTTACCATCGTCATCATAATCAGGGTCTCCATTTTGCTTTGTCTTAAAGCCTATAGACTCGTCAAGTTTGCCGTCTGGGTCGCTTTCAAACACCAATTTCAATTTGTGAGTTGTTGAGTCTTGGTCTACATTGAAGAACCATGGGTCTGGTTTTTCAAATTTTGTAATAGCCCTGGTTTCTTGGAGCTTGTAGCGGCCAATAGGAAGGTATCTGAATTCGAAGTTGGAGTTGGAGTATGAGTAGATAGTCTTTTCATAACCACCCTCAATTTTCTTACCATCCTTATCGACTTGGGTTAGCTTAAAGTCGGCAGATTCTACTGGAACTTCTTTTTCAACAATTTTATCGCCCTCTTTTACTTTGGCCTTTTTGCCTTCAATTTTTTGGAATTTGAGGTCGATGTAGGCTTTTTCGTTGTTTACACTTACAAATTCGCCCTTTGTGTTTTTGGAGAAGAACTTGTTTGTATCAGACATCTCTTGGTAAATGCCTTGTTCGTTTTTCTCGTAGCCTTTTACCTCTTGCTTCCATGAACCTTTTTCATCTTCTGTAAAGGTGATAGCAAGGAAGGAGTCGGTTGGCTTGAAGCCATCGGCTGGTTTTATTTCTTCTAGGATGTAGGTGCCTTCACCTATGTTGGTAAATTCTACACCTAGTTGGTCATTTGAAATTGCCTTGGCAAATTTCTCTTTCTCATCATAAGGTTGGACTCTCATTGAGTCTAGCTGTTCTGGTGTAAGGTCTGTTCCATCTGCGCCTTTAGTTGTTTCTTTCTCATAAGCTGGCTTGTTATTTTCAAATACTAGCTTTCCATCTTTATCAAGCTTAGCTTTTCTTAAGGAGAATTCTGCTCCTCCTATATTTTGGTAGGATGCCTTATCCTTTTTGAAGAAGTTTAGCTTTGTTTTGTTTTTGTAGTTGGTAACTCTAGCATCGTGGATCCACTTGTATGGGGCGTCTGGCCTTGCTGGATCGGAACGACCATCATCTTTTACCTCTTCTATATATCTTGCAAAGTCAGGGTCTCCCTTTTTGAAGCCCTTGATAGTTTTGCCTATAAGTTCTTTCTTTTCAGCTTCTGTTATGCCGATGTTGAAATCGTCATTTGCAGAGAAGGTGTGTTCAAAGTCGAAGGTGATATCCATGTAGTTGGCATCTCTTGGTACTTTTTCTTTGTTTATTACTACCTTGAAGTACCACTTCATGTTATTACCATTTTTATCTTTTGGAGGCCTATAGGTGTTATCTGGGGTCTTGATTTCTTCAAGCTCGTAGATACCTGGGGTTAGCTCTCTGAAGTAGTTATCTCCTGGCTTACCAGTAGCCTCTGACACTCCGTCGAATTTCTCATCGTAGTATTTTGGAAAACCTGTTTTGCCTGTATCGACATAAGTACCATCTTCTTTTTTCTCATAGATTGGAACTCTCTCACCATTTACAAGCTTACGAGCCTTAAATTGTGAACCTGTTAGAGCAGCCTTGTTTTCATTGACCTTGGTAATTCTTAGCGGAATTCTAAAACCTGTTTCATCGTGGTTGAAGATTTCAGTTAGGTTACCATTTGAGATATTGACTATTACAGTATTATTCTCTTTAACATCTCTAGAATCAAATCGGTATTCTGATACAGTCTCAGATCCCCAACCACCAGCTATTTCTGTATCTCTAGTATAGACTAGTTTGTAATCAGAATCTAGGTCAAGACCTTTGTATTCTAAGGTGCCCTTATAAGGAGCATCTCTTTTGCTATTTGGAACTTTGACCCAATTGTCTACTAGGCCTTGTCTTTTGTTGACGAAAAGTTCAACTGTACCTGGAGAACCTTTTGGCTCATCCTTACTATTATCTATTCCGTCCTTTTGGTTGGAATAAATGAAGTTTGCCTTTAAGATCATCTCACTTGTTGGGTGTGGGGTATTTTCATCTATGAAGCTTGCTTCTACATTTACATCACGATCTGGCATCTCGAAGGTACAGGTAGATCCATCAACCTCTGCAGGGTCACCGTTAATTAGTAGTTCAGCTAACTTCTTGCCAGGATTTGGTGTGATTGTTATTGTAACTTCTGTACCTGGTTTGACGTTATTTTGTGGGCTTGCACTAATGCTTCCGCCACCTGTACTGCTTGTGTTGACCTTGTGGCCTTCTTGTGTTCCAGGTACTTGTTTAGTACCATTATAGATGATTTCAGGTTTCATATTGGTGATTATTTCTACACCATTGTTACCTTTTTCTGTATCTATTTCTTTTTTACCAGTGTCATTGCCATTTATCTGTTCATATTTATAGTAGGTTCTCTTTTTACCATTATGACCAGGTTCAGTTCTAGTTTCTCCAATTTCTAAGTTTGGGTCATCTCTAGTTTCTGTAGTCATTGGGATTATTTCATCTTCGTAACCTTCTCTATAAGATATAACTGGTTCGCTTGTTTTTACACGAATTCTAGGTGGGTCTATTGTTTGTGTAGTGGTTTTTTTATTAGAGTCGTGCTTATAAGTTATATTTCCTATAATATCATAAACACCTGTTACTAAATCAGACTTAGCTTGAACTTCAAATTTTATACTATAAGTTTGTCCTTTTCTTATAGCAGGTTTACCTGATTCAATTCCAATCTTCTTCGTATCTGGATTATAAGCGGTATGCCATCTTGTTGTTGGTGCATTGCTTATATCTCCATACCAAGATAGGGTTGAATTTGCCTTAAAGTTAAAATTATCATTGAAAGTGAAGTCAAAGTATGGCTTTGTATCAAAGTTTCTCTCACTTTTGTTTTTAAGGTCTATTTTAACTTCAAATACTCCTCCACCTAATTCTTTAACACTTGTTGTTACTTCTGTACCACCATAAAGTTGGGCATTTTTAGTGTTTTCAATAGTGTATTCTACATTTCCAGCTTGTACTGATTTTGGAATGATTTCTTCACCTATCTCCAGTCCACCTGACCTTGGAGCTGCCATTGGTCTATTAAATTGTAGTGGTTCTGAGATATCTAGACCTGCCATCCTGAATCTTATGCTTTGGGCAGCGTAGTCCATTTGTTTTGGATTTCTGGTCTTGCTTGGGTTGTCCCTGTATTTTTTGACTGTTCCATCTCTTTCTACTAGGATGTACCATGGGTTTGGATCTCTTTCGTAGCCTGCAGGTCCCCTAAATTCTTCTAGGACGTAGTGGCCTGGTTTTAGTTGGTCGAAGGTTACTATACCTTGGTTAGGGGCTTCTTCTTCGATTTCTTTTGGGCTCTTTCCAGTTTGGCCGCCTTTGCCATCATCTTTTGTGATTGGTACTCCTGGTGTTACCTTTTGAATGTATTCTTTTGGATACTTTTTGTCCTTATCCTTGTACTCTATCTCGTAATCTTCATTTGCTGTATAGAGCCTGAAGTAGGCACGTCTTAGACCGACTCTTATTGGGTTACCATTTTTATCTGTATATCCTATTGCGTTACCGACTTTCTTGATTGAGAACTTTCCTAGTTTTTCTTTTTCAAGGAAGTCGACTACTCCCTTAAATACTGAGTGGAAGTCGGTTTTGGCGTTGGTGTTAGGGTCTCTTACGATTACCTTCATATGGCCTTCGTTGGCTATGGCCTCTGCCTCTACCTTTAGGAGGATGTCATCAGCCTTGTTGTAGTCTTTTGGTGGGTTTGTTTCTCTTAGGATATAGTAGCCACCAAATTCTAGGCCTCCTAAGTGGAAGAGGCCCTTTTCATCTTGGATGATTGGCTCTTTATTGATTGGTTTAAAGTTTCCTTTTTCATCCTTTTCGCCAATTATTGCCCCGTAGAAGTCTGAATTGTAGAGGTTGAAGCTTACTGGCTTTCCATCTTTGCCAAATAATTTTTCATTGACTTCTGTAGCTT
The DNA here is from genome assembly GCF_026131665.1 of Anaerococcus sp. NML200574. NCBI lineage: Bacteria > Bacillati > Bacillota > Tissierellia > Tissierellales > Peptoniphilaceae > Anaerococcus > Anaerococcus sp. NML200574. The sequence continues at coordinate 210,963 of NZ_JAMXSM010000001.1, forward strand.
CTACTTCTGTTTTGCCTTCTTTTTCTACGATTTTTCCCTTGTATTTTTTGAAGTCTATATCTATGGTTCTGGCCTTATTGCCTATTTGGTAGGCTTCGACTTTTTCATAACCCTTAATTATATTAGATATCTTAACTTCTGTTAGCTTATTGGAGTTGAAGATTTTATCTTGGTTCTCTCCAGCTTCTGCCTTTGGTACCTCATAAAGCTTGTGGGTGAAGTTGCCATCTTTATCTAAGCTTACTATAAGCTTCCAACCATAGAGGTCGGTTTTTTTGTAGCCTTTTGGTGCTTCTAGCTCTTCTAAGAGGTAGACTCCGACTTTTAGGTCTTTGAAGGTGATATATCCGCCGCCCTCTGCTTGTTGGCCATCGACCTTGGCTCTTGGAGCTTTGGTTTTGGTGGAATTATCTGTGTAGGCTTCTTCTAAGTAGAAGTCACCATCTACCATTTTTAGGGACATGAGTCTAAATTTAGCATCGCCTAAGCCTAGGTGTTCTTTTGCAGTGTCTAGGTTTTCGGTTCTTACTTTTCTAAATTTGATTTCTGTCTTTTTGGCCTTATTCCTAATTATAGGAAGGTCAACGAGTTTTTTATCTCTGGTGGCCTTTTCTGTTTCAAGATTTGCATCTGCTATTTTTGCTTCTTTTTCACCCTTTTCATTTGTAACTTCTTTGTATTCTTGTACAAAGCTTACTTCAACCTTTTTCTTATCATTAGCATCTGTTATTTCTTTAGCTTCGATTAGGTAGAGTGGGGCTTTTTCGTAGCCTTCTGGAACCTTTGTTTCCTCTAATACATAGAAACCAGCTGGGATTTGGTCGAATTTGAATTCACCAATATTTCCCTTTTCGGTCTTATCGTATTTTGTGTCATAAGTAAGTTTAGATGGGTCTTTGAATTTATTTTTAGCATCAGCTAAATCACTTGCTTCTATTTTTCTGAGTCTAAATTCTGCACCGTCTAGTTTGATGAACTTATTTCTTTTTATAAATTCAAGTTTACCGAGGTTATCTTCTATATTTGTGACCTTGACTTTGATTTTGTTGTCTTTGTCAAGAACTACAAGAGGTGTTTTGCCGTCTGTATCTTTTGGAACAGTTTTTTGGTCTATTGATACTTCTGTTTCAAAGCCATCGTTGACGTGGATTCTTGGAAGCTTTTTGGCATCGTATGGGCCATTGTCTGGATGGATTTCTTTTCTTATTACTTCGATATCAAAGTCTTGGATTTTTTCAAAACCTTGTGGGGCTTTGACTTCTTGGACCTTGTACTTACCTGGTCTTAGGTAAAGTTTGTGAGCCTTGTTATCATCTGTTGATGTCCATTCTTTTTTCTCACCTGTATCGATATTGGTAAATCTGAATTTGGCATCTGCGAGCTTTTTGCCGTCTTTCTTATATTTATCAATCTCGATTGGAGCCATGACACGACCTGCGATTAGCTCTTGGTATTTGCCTTCGTCGGTGTGGGAGTAGAATACTAATTTTACAGAATCTGCCTTGTCAGGATTCCAATTATTGCCTTCTCTATAAGAATCAATAACCTTCTTATAAAGCTTTTGGGCCATTTCGTATTGGGTGGATTGGACTGGTGGGTAGTTTCCTATCTGGGTTTCATTATCTTTTAATTTTCTAGGAGCTCCTGGCTCATTATTTATTCTTCTATTAGGGTCCTTTCCTTCAAAAGAGCCGTCCCAACCAGTTTTTGGGTAGGTTTGACGGGTACCTGATAAGGTGTGAGGAACTTTCCACTCATCTACGTTGTAGGATGATGGGGCATCGAAATAATCCTTTTCTAGGGACTTACCATCTGTAAAGTGGTGAATTACCCTTTGGTACATGGATGATTCGATGAGCCTGTGCATCACTTGGTTGTTATTGTCTTTCGAATATTCCTTCTTGACTTCCTCACCATAGAAGTAGATCTTTTTCATCAATTCTTCCATAGCTTGGCCCTGGCTTAAATCACCATTATGGTTTAGAGAAACTCCGTCGTAAGTGTTCCCAGCTAGGTAATTCTTTAAGCTATAGGTGCCAGATTGGTTTCCTATGGATTCATTTAGTCTATTTAGGAGGTAGTCACCTGATACATCCTCATGCTTATCTAAGAAGATCTTGGTGTTGCCTGTGTATACTGGGGCATTGACACGGTCGTTGAAACATGATACCATATCGAAGTTTCTATTGATACGCATGATTGGGTATGGACTTTCTATATAGGCTATGTAGCCTTTGGCTAAGTCTTGGGCAGAGATTTTTTCTGTAAAGAGGTTTACTCGGCCGCCTTCATAATCGTAAGACTCGTCGATGTTAAATTTCTTTTTGTCTTTTAGGTTAGGCCTAAAGTTGTAGGTGTCGTCTCTTTTTCCTGAGTGGTTAGGATATTCATAAGAAACTATGGTTCCTGGGAAATACTGACCATTTTGTAAGACAACATCTCCTGCTTGGGTCGTTCTCCTATAGCCACCGTCTTTGAGTGGTAGGTAGTAGACCTTTTTTGCCCTAATTGTTTTCTTGTCTTTGCCATTATTTCTATCAAAATCAGGATTATCTAAGGCTGGGTCTTGGCTTTCGCCACGTCTGATTAAATCTAGGGCGTACCAATCTACCTTAGTATCTGATTTTCTATTTGCAACTATGGTTCTGGTGTTGTCGTAGTAGAATCTCTCGTTGGTAAACCTATCTGTTAGACCTAGGAAGGTTGCAGGAATATTTGTTTCAACTAGGTTGAATGGTACTTCTGCAAATCTTCTAGCCTCTTTCACTCCCTTTAGCCATTTGAGTGGAGTAGGGATAGAGTTGTATTTATTAAGTATGTCTTGTAACAAACCATCAATATAGTTCTTATCAGGGTTTAGTCTAAAGCCAATTGAGTAGGTTTCGTGAACTTGGTCAGGGTCAATTGTTGCTTTGACCTTGATGTATAACTTATTTCCTTCTGGTTTATTATCAACTAATTTCTGTCCAAGATCAGCTTTACTTATTTGAGAATTTTGGCTTAAAAGCTCTCCAAGGTTTGTTGAAGAAATATAACCATCTGTTGTCTCTAGGTCATCTTTATTTTTAGATGCCTTGTAGTAGATATTGGTAAGGCCTTGGTTAGCTGATCCAAACACTGTTAGGTTTAGATTATTAAAGTCAAGTGGGTTTTTAGGGTCAACAAGCTTATCTGTATCGACTTCTATATCCCATTCTACATAGGCTCCTGTTAGTCTGGACTTATCCAAATCAACTAACTTGTCTATTACCTTTCCCTTATTGTCTTTAAGTTTTTGAGAGGTTGTCCTCCAGTCTAGTTGGTAAGGATAAGTACCTGATTTTGTTTCTCCCTCATCTTTTACAACATATTCGCTAGTGACTGGGCTCGGTGTATCTTTATAGACTGTTATTGGATACAAGTTTTGAACCGGGTTATTTTTTGGAGCTACTTTGATGTTAAGAGTAATTTGGTTTTGGTTACCAATTGCTTTTGCATCAAATTCTAAGTTTTGGTCTATATTTAGGTCTATAGTTTCTGTAACCTTTCTTACGTAGGTGTATCTAATAACATTATTATTACCAATCCTTAACATTTGGGCAGTTGCTACTAGACCAAGTTTAGGATGGTTGAGGTCCTTAAGCTGTTGACCCCAATCTTCTCTTAGGTATGGGCCTAAGTTTACATCAAAGTACCAACCAGATGGGATTGGCCAGGCTTTAGATGCCTTAACTTGCATAGTTGTCTTGAGCTTGAACTTCTTACCCTCAAAAGAGTCTGAATTTCCTTGTGGCAATTGTCTAAGATTGTTAAATCTTGTATTTTCTTCCCTGTCCTTTTCTACAAGAGCATTAATGGCATCGTTATTAGCTGTCATTAGCTTTTCTTGGTCTTCTCTTGTAAGCTTATATTTTTCTTCAAAAGAATCTAGGAGGGCTTGGATTTCTTCGATGCCCTTAGTCTTATCGGCTAGAGCTTCTTTTAATTCCTTGTCGGCCTTTTCGAGATTTGTTGGCTCTTCTGGCTTATTTTCTAGATTTTCTGGATTTTCCTTTTCTTGTGGGTAGACAAATTTGATTATTTCGTCGATATTTATATTAGCTACCTTGTAGGTTTCCTTGTTTAGACCGGTGATTAAGTCCCCTATGATTTCTCTAAGGTCAGCTTCTTCTAGCTTATCTCTTTGGGCTATAGCCTTGGTATAGTTTAGTAGGTCTTCCCAATAGATTTGGTCCTTGTCGTAGGCATAGAGTCTGGATGTGATTTCATCTACAGTTTTTGCCATGGCCTCTGTGAGTCTAGACTCGTTTTTAAGTCTGGCTTCTAGGCTATCCCTATTTAGGAGGAGGGCTGATAATTTGTCGGCTGGATCTTCCTCTTCCTCGCTAGGGTCTTTTTCATCTTCCTTTTCAGCTTGGCTAGCTGGTTTATCATTTTCTTCTGATGGAGTTTTGTCAGCGGCAGGAGTTTGGTTTTCTGTAGGAGCCGGCGCTGGGTCTTCTTCTCCCTCTTTATTTTCTTCTTCGCTTCCTTCTATATATATAGGGTTTTTGATTTCCCTATTATTTAGCTGGTAGGATGCGATATGGGTGTTTTTCTTATCTACCTTTGTACTTAGGCTTAGCTTAGCAAGGTAGGCTTTTGGAATTTCGAAATTTATTTTTTCTGCAAAATCGATTTCTTGGCTAAATTCCTTATTGATTACAAAACCTTCTGGGCTCATCTTGTAGTAGTCTAGTCTGATTTTTGTTTCGTCTGTGATTTGATTTGCATCAGGTTTTAGCACATAGTCTACTGTTCTTACTTCTTCTTTTTCATTGGCTAGGTAGTCTGTCCATTCTATTTGGTCATATTTTACAAATATGCCTCCTAAAATTCCTTCTTCCTTGTATGTAGCTGTGAGATTGTTAGCATCACTTTGTTCTAGCTTGATTGTCTTGATGGTATTTTCACCATCATCTAGGTCTTCTTCTTTGGCTATTAGCTTGTAGGTTAAGACCTCATCATTATCCTCTGCTAGTCCTAGGGCTAGATCGAAGTTTCTGCCATCTTTTGCTTCTCTGATGTCTGCACTTATCTTATAGATTATTTCATCATGGGCCTTATTTTTTAGTATAAGGCTATTAAGTTCATCATCAGATGTTTCCACTGCTAGGTCGTTTTCCTTATTAGCATCTATGGCGCTTGCAGAAACTAACCTTAGGGAGTTGATATTTGGCATGGCTACTAGAGATAGGCTTAAGTCCTTATCTTCTCCTTCTGCAAGAGGATTCTTTCTCTTTAGCCTTATTTCATAGTCAATCTTTGTGAGGGATTCATCGAGTGTAGCCTTCATATCTATAAGGTAGTCTTTGCTTTCTACAAGCTTTGTTGAATCTATTTCTGCTGCTTTGACGTCCTCTGTGGTCTCATTTTGAGCAAGGCCCATTATTGATGAGTCCTCTTCATAATTTTGTGGCTCAGGCTCGCTTGCGAATACGTTTGTCGGAATGGACATGGACATTGCAATTATTAGGGCAAAGACCTTTCTTGTCAATAGGCTTAATCTTGCTTTCATATAGACCTCCTTTCTTCGTCTAAATTTGCTCTCTGTCGTCTGTGGTATTTCTTTTTATGGATAATTATTATCATATCTAGTCCTTTTATTGATAAGTGATTTTTTTGAAATATTTTTATAATTAATTTTGGGCGCATTGGCCTAGTTTCTATATATATCTATCATATAATACTTTTTGATTTTTGACAACAGATAAAAATGCCATGGTTGACGCTTTTGCATGCTAAGGAAAATTGGTTTTAAATATATTTTTGAGCGAAATATATATAAATTTCTTAAAAATATCAGAATAATTTTATATATATTGGGATTTTCTTGGGAAAATTTTAAATTAATTATTAGTTTATTTAATTTTATTTTTTGGAATGTTAATATGTATAAAATTTCTATAGATTTCTAAAAATGTAAGATATTGTGATATTTTAAATTATGGATTGTGAGAGAAGATTTAGAAATATTTTAAGGCTGGGAGAAGAATTTTTCGCCCAGCCTTGGTGATTTTTGTATTAAATATGAATAAGTTTTTAAAGATTTTAATAATTTTCTAATTTGATGAAGGCTTGTGGACCATAGATTGACCATTTGGTCTGTCTTAAGAGGTCTGCTCCGAAGACTACTTGGATGTCTTTGTCATTTAGGCTTTCATCTATGGCAAGTGACTTAATTCTTACTTCTTTATTGTCTAATTTGAAGATGAACCTATTGAGGAAAATTACATCTTCTCTGGCATCTCCCATAAGCTTCATCGTTTGCGAAAGATCTGCATCTGCATCTATTATATCAGCTCCTATTGGCTTTGAGACAATGGTTAGAGGTCTAGATGTGTCTATGGCTGCCTTTATAATCTTGTCATTTAGGCTTATATTTAGGATTGGTTGGTTTGTTTTTATAGCGTTTGGCTCTAAAAAGTCTGATGTTTGAACTTCAAATTTGCCCTCGGCAAGATTTCCTCTCCAGGCAAATTGGCTTATGACATTCCATCCTAGGACCATGTCGCAGTCATTGGTATTGCCCAATTGATCTCTTCCAAGGTCAGAGACTTCATCCTTTGCTACAAGGACTGGTACCCTATTTAGCTTAAGCCCTCCGATGAGTAGCTCGCTCAAAAATCCCCTTTTGTAGGTCTTTTTCTCGTCTATATAGTCACTATCAATCAATTCTATTTCTAGGGATTTGGCCACTGATTCCTTTATCATGGTATTGCCTCTGGTGTTAAATAGGGCGATAAGTCCCTTGCCATTTGAACCTAGGCCTAGGTAGATGAAGTTTAAAAATTTGGTATCTGCTATTGGAACTAATGAAAAATTCATGTTCTCTCCTTTGTATGTATTTTTATTATATTATACCTTAAAGATTGGCAAAGTATAAAGATGAATTATCCTTGCGAATGTCCATTGTATTTATCCAACTTTTATTGTACAATTATAGTACACTCATTGTCTAGTGTTTGAAAGGAGGTTTCATGAACGAACTAATAATTGCCATCCTTCCAGAATATGTGAAGGGCAAGGGGATTTATTCTAGAATCTATTGTGAAGACGGTGCCTATCTTGACCAAAGGGGCCCGGCCCTATTTCTTAAAAATCTCTACTACCATCATGGCAAGGATAAGCAAAGAATTGACAAGCATATAAAGGCAAACTACCAAATCCACCGCAATCTGCCTTATGTAATCGACTCAAATGGTGTATTTTTCCCTTTCAAATACAGAAAAAGCGATTACGACAAGGAAACAAGAGCCTTTGTAAATGTGAAATATGTTGAAAGAATAGAAAATAGCGAAATAGTCCTAATAACAGGAGAAAAAATATCAAGTCTCGCCAGCGAAAAGGCCCTAATATCCAGCAAAAATCTAGCACAATCATTGATGTTTGAAGAGATGGTGAAAATCTTAAGAGAGCAAAATTCTTCTATAAGGTTTTTGACAGCCAAAATAAAAAATCCCATTTAAGCTTGCAAAAAATAATCTTCTTAGTATATTACTATTATGAGTTAGCAGTCGTAGTTAATGAGTGCTAACACCAATCATTTATCGTTAATCATTTGCGATAAGCAAAAGAAAGGATCAGACATGAACTTAAAACCAATCGGAGATAGAATTGTTATTAAAAAAGCTGAAGCTGAAAAAACTACAGCTAGTGGAATCGTGCTTCCAGAAAGTGCTCAAGAAAAACCACAATATGCTGAAGTAGTAGCTATAAGCGCAGATATAGAAAACGACGAGAAGAAAAAAGATTCCCTAAAGGTAGGGGATAAGGTTATTTATTCTCAATACGCAGGAACAGATGTAAAGCTAGAAGATAGCGAATATATAGTTGTCAAATATAACGACATTTTAGCAGTAGTAGAAGCTTAAGAAGGAGAGATATAGATGGCAAAAGATATTAAATTTGGAAAAGATGCAAGAGATGGTCTTGAAAGAGGAATTGATAAACTTGCAAATGCAGTAAGAGTAACTCTTGGACCAAAGGGAAGAAACGTAGTATTAGATAAGGCTTATGGTGCACCAACAATCACAAACGACGGCGTAACAATAGCAAATGACATAGAATTAGAAGATAGATTTGAAAACATGGGAGCTCAACTTGTAAAAGAAGTAGCAACCAAGACAAACGATGTAGCAGGTGATGGTACAACAACAGCTACAGTCCTAGCACATGCAATCATCAAAGAAGGCCTTAAAAACCTAGCAGCAGGAGCAAATCCAATTGTCTTAAACAAGGGACTTAAAAAGGCAACAGACATAGTAGTAGACTACATCAAAGAAAACTCAAAAGAAGTAGAAGACAAACAAGCTATAGAAAATGTCGGTACAATCTCATCACAAGATGAAAACATCGGTAAGCTAATAGCAGATGCTATGGAAAAAGTAGGTAACGATGGAGTAATCACAGTAGAGGAGTCAAAAACAACAGACACCTACCTAGATGTAGTAGAAGGAATGCAATTTGACAAGGGCTACCTCTCACCATACATGGCCACAGACAACGAAAAAATGATAGCAGAGCTAGATGACCCATACATCCTTCTAACAGATAAGAAAATCTCAAATATCCAAGAAGTATTGCCACTACTTGAACAAATCGTTCAAGAATCAAGACCACTACTAATCATCGCAGATGATGTAGACGGAGAAGCCCTCACAACATTAATCCTAAACAAACTAAGAGGAACATTCAACGTAGTAGCAGTCAAAGCTCCAGGCTATGGTGACAGAAGAAAAGCCATGCTAGAAGATCTAGCAATCCTAACAGGCTCAACAGTAATCAGCGAAGAGCTAGGCATGGACCTAAAAGAAGCAACAATCGACATGCTAGGTTCAGCAAAGAAAGTAAAAGTAGACAAAGACAACACAACCATAGTAGAAGGCAAGGGCGATAAAGAAAAACTCGCTGAAAGAGTAGAAGTAATCAAAACTCAACAAGCAAGCGAAGAAAGCCAATACGAAAAAGAAAAACTAGCCGAAAGACTAGCCAAACTTGCAGGTGGAGTAGCAGTAATCAATGTCGGAGCAGCTACAGAAACAGAAATGCAAGAAAAGAAATACAGAATCGAAGATGCCCTATCAGCAACAAGAGCAGCAGTAGAAGAAGGAATCGTAGCAGGCGGTGGAGTAGTCCTAGTAGGAGCAATCGATAAGGTAGAAGCCCTAAGAGAAAGCCTAATAGGCGATGAAAAAACAGGAGCCCTAATCATAGAAAGAGCCCTAGAAGCCCCACTAAGACAAATAGTAGCAAACGCAGGCCTAGACGGATCAGTAATAGTAGAAAAAGTTAAAAACAGCGGCAAAGAAGAAGGCTACGACGCTTACAACAACGAATTCGTAAACATGTTTGAAGCAGGAATAGTAGAACCAACAAAAGTAACCAGATCAGCCCTACAAAACGCAGTAAGCGTAGCAGGAATGATACTCACAACAGAAGCCGCAGTAGCAGACATACCAAAAGAAGAACCTGCTATGCCAGCTGGCCCACAAATGCCAATGTATTAAAATTCAAATTAAAAAGCACTCCCTGTGAGTGCTTTTTAATTTAGATTTTATAAGAAATTTGATATATATTTTAACAGAGTGTGGAAATATTAAGTAGGCCCGTGAAGACCGTATCTATGCTTGTCCCAAATTATGAAGTAATTTGATGGTAAGCTAAATTTGCCCTAGCGGCCGAGCGAAGCGAGAATAAAGATTAGTATTGAAATCAATTTAAATCCTTGTATAGTATAATTAACCAAGAAATGATAATATAAGTCCATATTGGCACAAAAAAACCAGGAGTTGCAGCTCCTGGTTTTTTATTAGGTTAGTTATCACGTTTACTTTATCAAGCTTCGCTTGACCACTCCGTGGAGGGTCTCCCAGAGCCGACGGGCTAGTTTCTAGCCATTTGCAGATTAGGTGGCTAACCACTTCTGCCATGACGGATAAGAGAAATGATAATACAATTTCCATATTAGCATCTCTCTTCTGCTATCAGAATGGGTGCGATAACATTTTAATTATATCATAATATTATTAAAACATAAAAATAAGCCCGTCCTGCTCGTAGAACACCCCCGCGTCTATGCCTAACTCCATTTGTGAAAAGCCCGTCGGCTCGAGGAGACCAAATGGATGGTAGGCTTGATGCGTAGAAGAGCGGTTCGCAGCGAAGAGAGAAAGACCAGCATTACGCTGGTCTTTGTCTATTCATATTTTGCCCTATTTGCCTTTAGGACTTCTTCAGAGTGTTTTATTCTTTTTATTTCTTCATCATTTAATTCTAGCTCTAGGACTTTTTCAACTCCCTTTCTTCCTATAACACATGGAGTAGATAGGTAGATATCATCTATACCATATTGGCCTTCTAGGAGGCTTGCTACTAGGATTGTGGACTTTTTGTCGTTGACTATGGCATCTATTATCGAGCAAACTGTAGAGCCTATGCCGCATTGGGTGTGACCCTTGCCGTCTATTACCCTCCAGGCCCTCTCACGGACTAGGTTTTCGACCTCATCTCTTGAAAATTCGCAAGGATTTGCTTTGAGATACTCATCAAGGCTCATATTGCCTATAGCTACCCTAGACCAAGCCACAAACTGGCTTTCGCCATGCTCGCCAAGGGTTACACCCCTTACATCTTTTGGGTCAATATCTAAAAGCTTGGCAAGGGTTGTGTTAAGCCTTGTTGTATCAAGGGCTGTGCCAGAACCGATTACTCTTTCTTTCTCAAAGCCGCTTACCCTATAAACTAGATCTGCCATCAAATCGCATGGGTTGGATACGACTATAAATATCCCGTCAAAGCCAGCATCGACTACTTCCTTGACATAGGCTTCGACTTGGTCTTTATACATTACATATTCTTCAAGCCTATCTTTGATTCCATCAAGGGTCCCTGTGGCAAGAACGATTATATCCCTGTCGGCCATATCCCTGTAGGAACCTGAGCTCATCTTTACATAATGAGGATAAAAGCTTGAAGCATCCTCTATATCCATCGCTTGGGCCTTGGCTAGGCCTTCTTTCTTGTCATTAAATTTAATGTCAGATACTAGTCCCAGCCTTGCAGCAGTGTAGCCAACTGCAAAACCTACAGCACCTGATCCAATTATTCCTAATTTCATTTCTTTTCACCTCGCAAATTATTATACCAAAATATTCACATAATCCTACTCAAATATACAATTTGATATAAATTTATTAAAATACTTCACATCTGCCTAACTTGTGTTATAATCTAAGTAAGAATATATTGTTTTATCATTCTAAGAAAGGAAATAATATGGACGTATACGAAAAAGCACTAGAAAAACACAAGGCTTGGCAGGGAAAAGTCGCCACAGAAGTAAAGGCAAGGGTAGAAAATGCCGAAGATTTAACCTATGCCTACACACCAGGTGTAGCAGCACCATGCAGAAAGATTGCGGAAAATCCTGACGATGCCTATATCTATACATCAAAGGCCAATACCATAGCGGTAGTATCAGACGGGTCAGCAGTCCTAGGTCTGGGCAATATTGGGCCAAAGGCAGCCCTACCAGTCATGGAAGGTAAGGCAGTCCTTTTTAAGGAATTTGGAGATGTAAATGCAGTTCCAATTGTCCTAGATAGCCAAGACCCTGATGAAATCATAGAAACAGTCAAAAACATTGCCCCAGGCTTTGGTGGTATCAACCTTGAAGACATTTCATCACCTAGATGTGTCTACATAGAAAATAAACTAAAGGAAATTCTTGATATACCAGTCTTTCACGATGACCAACACGGCACAGCCATTGTCACAGCAGCAGCCCTTATTAATGCCCTAAAACTAGTAAATAAAAAGATCGATGAAATAAGAGTCCTAGTCTCAGGAGCAGGTGCAGCAGGCTACTCAATAACCAAGCTCCTAATAGATTTGGGTGTAAGGCATATCATTGTTTGTGACTCAAAAGGCACCATCAACAAAGACCACCTAGCAAGTGATAACCCAGTCAAAAGGCAAATTGCAGAAATTACAAATGAAGAAGACCTCAAAGCCAGTCTCAAGGCAGCCATCAAGGGCAAAGACGTCTTCATAGGTGTATCAGCAGCAAATCTATTAGATGCCAAGGACATAGAAAACATGAACGATGACCCAATAGTTTTCGCCATGGCAAACCCAGTCCCAGAAATAGACTACGACCTAGCAAAATCAGCAGGAGCCAGGGTAGTAGCCACAGGCAGGTCTGATTATCCAAATCAAATCAACAATGTCCTAGCCTTCCCAGGCATTTTTAGGGGTGCCCTAGATGCTAGAGCTAGCCAAATCACTGATGCCATGAAGCTTGCCGCAGCCAAGGCCCTAGCCTCTATGGTAAGCGAAGAAGATTTAAACGAAGATCACATAATCCCAGGAGCCTTCGAAGAAGGCGTGGCAGCCCACATAGCAGATGCCGTAAAAAGTGAAGTTAAAGCCTAAGCATAAATAGGAAAATATATCCATAAATCAAGCCCCTAGCGTGGGGCTTTTCTTATTGAATAAGAGTCTTTAAACTAGTAAAATAATAAGGATTTGAAAAGTGTTTTAGATTTAGTAAAGAGGTAAAAATTGAAAAAAGATATAAAGCTAATAGCTTTTGATATAGATGGCACAATTATAAATAGCAAGGGCGAAGTTCTAAAGGAAAACAAGGCCCTTATAAAAAAATTAAAAGAGATAGGCATCAAAATCATCCTTTGCACAGGCAGGACCTTCAATGGCCACTGGTGGATAAGGGAAGAGCTTGATTTGATGGCCTATGACGACCTTTCTATCACATCCACAGGCGCCTACATCAGGAAAAACGCCACAGGCAAGGCCCTAATTGACAAGAGCCTAAGCAAGGCGGATGTAAGATATATCTTCGACCAAATCGATGACCCTAGGCTTCAGATGTCAATTCATACCAGGGATGTCATTTTTATTAATGAAGATAAGCCAAACGAGGCCTTCCTCAAGGACAAGGGCCTAGTGAGGATGCCAAGGCTGGCCTATGATAGCTTGGATGATATTCCTGATGAGATTGCCAGAGTTTGCCTATCAGCAAGCCCTCAAATCTTAAAAGACTTTGAGGATAAGCACAGACAGGCAATCGAGACGAGATTTAAATACATGAGAAATGCACCCTTCATCAGCGAAATCCTAAACCCTCTGGCTGGCAAATCTGAGGCCCTAAGAGATCTATCAGAGCTTACAGGCATTAATCTTGATAATATGATGTATTTTGGCGATGGCCTCAATGACCTAAAATCAGTCGAGCTTGTGGGTGTGGGAGTTGCCATGGGAAATGGAGCAGAGCCTACCAAAAAGGCCGCAGACTTTGTGATTGGCACAAACGATGAGCCAGCCATAGCAGATTTCATAAGAAAGTATTTGGATATAGATGAATAGATTTGTAGTCCTATCTTCAGGTTCATCTGGCAATACTAGCTTTTTATCCTATGAAGGCACCAAAATCCTAATCGATGCAGGCTTTTCTGGCAGGAAGATTGAAAATCTTTTGGCAGAAATTGGCGAGCACCCATCAGACCTTGATGGGATTTTCCTAACCCACGAGCATACAGACCACAGCCAGGGTGCTGCTGTCCTTGCCAAGAGGTTTAAGCTACCAATCTATGCCAACGAAGGCACTTGGAAGGCCTTTTTGCCAAAGACCAAAAATCTCAAGGATGAGTCGATTAAGATATTCAAATCCAATGAATTTTTAAACTTCAAAGCCATGGATATTTATCCAATTTCAACCTACCACGATGCCTATGAGCCGGTAGGTTTTGTAATTTACCTGGCCAATAAAAAGATAAGCCTAATCACAGACACAGGAGTAATTGACGAAAAGATCGCCTACCAAATAAAGGGATCTGATGTCTATTATATGGAGGCAAACCACGACCTAGAGGCCCTAAAGATTGGCCCTTATCCCTATAAGCTCAAGCTTAGGGTCATGGGCAAGATGGGCCACTTGTCAAATGACCAAGCAGCTGAGGCCCTAGGCGATGCTCTAGAGGGTAAGAATGAAGCGGTCTTCCTTTCCCACTTGTCAGAGACAAATAACACCGAAGCCCTTTCAAAAATCACAGTCGAATCCTATCTTAAGGGCCTAGGCCTAGACACAGACAAGGATATAGACCTAGAAGTAGCAAAAAGATACCAACCATCGAAAGAAATAATATTATGACAGACATAAAAGAAATAGAAAAATCACTTATAAAAAAATATAGAAAAGAAATATGGTCGCCCTTTATCAAGGCCATCAAGGAATTTGAACTCATAAGCGAGGGAGATGTAGTCGGAGTAGCAATCTCAGGCGGCAAGGATTCCCTAATCCTGGCCAAGCTTATAGAAGAACTCCACAAGCATGGCCCAGTAGACTTTGATGTCAAATACATCTGCATGGACCCAGGCTATGATAAGGAAAATCTTGACCTTCTTAAGCACAACCTAGAATATTTACAAATCCCAGCAGGCATCTACGATTCCAAGGTTTTTGACATATCAGAGACCCTCGCAGATGGAGGCAATCCTTGCTATCTCTGTGCCAGGATGAGAAGGGGATTTCTCTATGCCAAGGCAAAAGAACTTGGCTGCAATAAGCTGGCCCTAGGTCACCATATGAACGATGTCATCGAGACAATCATGATGAATGTCCTCTATGCAGGCAATTTCAAAACCATGAAGCCAAGGCTAGCCGCCCAAAACTTCGATGATATGGACCTCATAAGACCTTTATATTATCTTAAAGAAGAAGACATCATCAGGTGGAGGGACTTTGCAGGCCTTTCTGCCCTAGATTGTGCCTGCACAGTCACCAAATCTAGCTCATCCCACACCAGGGCTGAGATCAAAAAGCTAATAGCAGAAATTAAAAAAGATAACCCAGAAGTAGAAAAATCAATCCTAAGATCAGCAGAAAATGTCAACTGCGACATGGTCTTGGGCTACCAAATAAAGGGAGAAAAACACTCATTCATGGAGGAATTTAAATGATAATTGACCTAATCAAAGTCCTAATCCTATCTATAGTAGAAGGGGTCACAGAATTTTTGCCAGTATCATCCACTGGCCATCTAATCCTAGTCAACCAATTTGTAAAACTAACGCCAGAAGGCTTCTCAAATGCCTTCAACGTCATAATCCAGCTAGGAGCTATCCTATCAGTAGTTGTGATTTATTTTCACAAGCTCAATCCTTGGTCAAAGGAGAAAATTTCCTTGCCAAAAAAATATGACAAGCTAAATGGCCAGTCCAAGGCCTACTTTATATTAACCCATCCAGATGGCCAAACCATCAAATTATGGACAAAGGTAATAGTCGGAGTCCTACCAGCCATGGTCCTAGGTCTACTCTTTGATGATCTAATCGACAAATACCTTTTTAATCCAATCACAGTAGCAGCCATGCTTGTAATCTGGGGAATAATTATAATCTTAATAGAAAGAAAAAATAGGGGCAAGGAAGCCTTCGCCTACGAAAGACTAGAAGATGTCCCATACAAAATAGTCCTAGCCATTGGATTCTTCCAATGCCTAGCCATGATTCCAGGCACATCTAGGTCAGCTGCCACAATCATAGGAGCCCTCCTCCTAGGCCTAAGCCGCCCAGCCGCAGCAGAATTCTCCTTCTTCCTAGCCATCCCAACCATGCTAGGAGCCACAGCCCTAAAACTAGTCAAAAACCTAGCAGGCTTTACAGGATACGAATGGTTTTTAATCGCCCTAGGTATGGTCTTATCATTTATAGTGGCCTACGCCGTAATCAAGAAATTCCTAGCCTACGTCAAAAACAACGACTTCATACCTTTTGGTATTTATAGGATAATATTAGGAGTTCTTGTATTGGGATATTTTTTGGTGGTTTCTTATCCAAGATAAGATTATTTTAAGGGGGGCCCCTAAGGCCCCCTCTTTTTTTATCCAAGATAAATTATTTTAGGGGCTTTTGCCACTAATACCACATATTTATTATCCAAGATAATAGTATTATTTACTTTAATTCTTAGTAACTTAATCTCATAATTAATTATCATTATAAACATATCCCTTCGTTCAAGGGGGAATCCCTAGGGAACGTTTCGCACGTTATGGTACCCCCAAAAAGTTGTAGCTCAATTTCTTACAATACAAATATATTATAGATTGATGGTGGCCCTTTTCTATAGAAAAGGGCGATTTATCAAGATAATATACTGATTTTTTCTTTCGACCTATTTTCTCTATATTCTACTGGACTCATAAAGCCTAATTTCTCTTTTATTCGTTCATTGTTGTAATAGTCCATGTATTTAATTATTGCTCTTTCTAATTCTTTGTAGCTA